>NZ_LKCP01000033.1:0-19853 GCF_001518755.1 Bacillus sp. AM 13(2015)
TAGTGTTGCCTTGGCAGTCTCAGGCATGGATATCATCGTGATCGTGAATAAGACAGATCTTGAGCCTAAGCTTGATATTGAAAAGGTCAAGCAGTTAGCGAAGGATCGTCCGGTGGTTACGACATCATTATTACAAGAAAAGGGGATTGATGAGCTTGAAATTGCGATTCAATCACTATTCTTCACGGGTTCAATTGAAAGTGGAGATTTAACGTATGTAAGTAACACAAGGCATATTGCGCTCCTTCAGGCAGCAAAACAATCCATTGAGGATGCTCTTGAAGGAATTGAAATGGACGTACCGATCGACATAGTTCAAATAGATTTAACACGCTGCTGGGAACAGCTGGGTGAAATTATTGGGGATGCTGTTCATGAAAGCTTGATTGATCAGTTATTCTCTCAATTCTGTTTAGGAAAGTAAAGGGAGGAACATAAGAAATGGGTTATGAAGCTGGCAATTATGACGTAATCGTCGTGGGTGCCGGTCATGCTGGAGTTGAGGCTGCTCTTGCATCTGCAAGACAGGGCGCCAAAACACTTGTATTGACTATCAACCTCGATATGGTTGCTTTTATGCCATGTAATCCGTCCGTAGGCGGCCCCGCAAAAGGGATTGTCGTCAGAGAAATTGATGCTCTAGGCGGAGAAATGGCACGAAATATAGATAAGACGCATATTCAAATGCGCATGCTGAATACGGGGAAAGGACCTGCTGTCCGTGCGTTAAGAGCGCAAGCAGATAAGTTCCAATATCAGCATGAAATGAAAAAAACAATGGAAAATGAACCAAACCTGACAATGTTGCAAGGTATGGTAGATCATTTAATTGTAGAAGATGATGAATGTAAAGGTGTTGTTACTCAAACAGGGGCGAACTATCGTGCGAAGTCTGTTGTATTAACAACAGGGACTTTCTTAAAAGGCCGCATTATTTTAGGAGACCTTTCGTATTCAAGCGGTCCAAATAACCAGCAGCCTTCCATTAAATTATCGGATCATTTAGCAGAACTAGGATTCGATTTGGTTCGCTTTAAAACAGGAACACCTCCTCGAGTGAATAGTCACTCGATTGACTATAGTAAAACAGAAATTCAACCAGGTGATGATGTCCCGCGGGCATTCTCCTATGAAACGGTTGAATATATTACTGACCAGCTGCCATGCTGGCTAACATACACGAGTTTAGAGACTCATCAAATAATTGATGAGAATCTACACCGTTCTCCAATGTATTCAGGTATGATTAAAGGAACTGGCCCTAGATACTGCCCGTCCATCGAAGATAAAGTGGTGCGTTTCAATGATAAACCGAGACATCAAATTTTCTTAGAGCCAGAAGGTCGTAATACACAGGAAGTTTATGTTCAAGGATTGTCTACAAGTCTTCCTGAGGATGTACAGCAGCGCATGCTTTCAACCATCCCAGGACTCGAGAATGTACAAATGATGAGAGCGGGTTATGCCATCGAGTATGATGCGATTGTACCTACTCAATTGTGGCCTACACTTGAGACGAAGAAAATTTCTGGATTATATACAGCCGGCCAAATTAATGGTACGTCCGGTTATGAGGAAGCAGCAGGTCAAGGGATTATGGCAGGTATTAATGCAGGAAGAAAAGCATTAGGTAAAGAAGAAGTCATTTTAAGCCGATCTGATGCATATATCGGTGTTCTCATCGATGACCTTGTCACAAAAGGAACAAATGAACCGTACCGTCTCTTGACATCACGTGCTGAGTATCGTCTACTTCTACGTCATGACAATGCTGATTTAAGATTAACTGAACTTGGGTATCAAATTGGATTAATTTCTGAAGAAAGATTCCAGTCATTCCAGCAGAAAAAAGAAGCCATCGAAGCAGAGAAAAAACGTTTATATTCTGTCATCATTAAACCAACAGCAGAGACTCAAGAATTTATTCGTTCACTCGGAGGAAGTGAGCTGAAGGACGGTATTCGTGCAAGCGATTTGATGAAGCGTCCAGAAATGAACTATGAATCTGTTGTGAAATTAGCTCCTGCTGAAACACCGCTTCCTTCTGATGTGTGTGAGCAGGTAGAGATTCAAATTAAATACGAAGGTTATATTGAAAAGTCACTCCAGCAAGTTGAAAAACTGAAAAAGATGGAGAACAAAAAGATTCCTGATCGAATTGATTATGACGCCATCAAAGGAATTGCAACTGAAGCGAAACAAAAGCTGAAAGAAGTCCGACCGCTTTCTGTTGCACAGGCTTCTCGTATTTCAGGCGTTAACCCTGCTGATATTTCTATCCTTTTAGTATATTTAGAGCAGGGGCGTATTGCGAAGATAGCAGAATAGAAAGGATGTCGGCATGAACATTGAACAATTTACAGCGGCACTAGAGGAGAAAGGGATCACTCTTTCTCCTGTGCAGCTTGAACAATTTGAAACCTACTTCCGCATGCTTGTAGAATGGAACGAGAAAATGAATTTAACGTCCATTACTGAAAAGGAAGAAGTGTATTTAAAGCATTTTTATGATTCAATATCAGCGGCATTTTTTATTGATTTTCACAAAGTGACGACGATTTGTGATATTGGAGCTGGTGCTGGTTTTCCAAGCATTCCTCTTAAAATTTGTTTCCCTCATCTACATGTGACCATTGTTGATTCTCTTCAGAAACGAATTACGTTTCTCAATGAGTTAGCAAAAGGATTAAACTTACAAGATACTACTTTTTATCATGATCGTGCGGAAACGTTTGGACAACGTAAGGAAAAGCGTGAAAGCTATGATCTTGTCACTGCTAGAGCAGTTGCACGTTTATCTGTCTTGAGCGAACTTTGTCTGCCTCTAGTGAAAAAGGAAGGATTGTTTGTTGCCTTAAAAGCATCTGCCGCTGACGAAGAAATGCAAGCAGGGAAAAAAGCCGTCACAGTCCTCGGAGGAGAGGTTGTTGAGAAGCATTCCTTTGTTCTGCCTTTAGAAGAAAGCGAACGGAACATCATTGTCATTGAAAAGAAAAAGCAAACACCAAAAAAATATCCTAGAAAACCAGGAACACCTAATAAATCACCAATAGAAGGTTGATCATGTAAAAGGTCGGTTTTTCTTCAATATTTATGATTTTACAGAAGGAAAAAACATGAGAAAATAGAATTATAAAAAGGTAGTTTTTAAAGGTGGTGTAGGTTCATGAAGCATTCACTCTCACGCTTCTTCGGGCTTGGTGACAAAGAACATCCTGAGCGTGAAACCGAAATAGAGGCAGAGATTGCTGAGCATGATACATTAAAGGAAGAGATACAGGAGCTCCCGGTCAACACAATTATGCCAAACCGTTTTCAGCCACGCACCATTTTTTCAGAAGAAAAGATACAAGAGCTGGCCACGACGATTCATACCCATGGCATTATCCAACCGATTGTTGTTAGACCAACAGAAGAAGAAGGAAAATATGAACTGATCGCCGGCGAAAGACGTTGGAGAGCGGTACAGACTCTTCAATGGGAGAAAATCCCCGCTATTATAAAAGATTTTACTGATACGGAAACGGCATCTGTGGCATTGATTGAAAATTTGCAAAGAGAAGAGCTGTCTGCTATTGAGGAGGCTCATGCTTATGCACGTCTTTTAGAGCTCCATGATTTAACACAAGAGGCGCTTGCTCAGCGTTTAGGCAAGGGACAATCAACTGTTGCAAACAAATTAAGACTTTTAAAGTTGCCTGAAGAGGTACAACAAGCCATTTTAGAGAAAAAAATCTCTGAAAGACATGCACGTTCACTTGTGCCCCTAAAGCTTCCAGAATTACAAATCGCGCTATTGCAGGAAATCATCGAAAAGCAGTTGAATGTGAAACAGACTGAAGAGCGTGTAGTGAAGATGCTTGAACAAAAAACAGATCGCAAACCGAAGCCAAAACGTAAGGCGTTTAGTCGTGATACACGAATTGCGATGAATACTATTCGTCAGTCTCTCCACATGGTGGAAGACAGCGGACTTAAGATAAATACCGAGGAAGAAGAGTTTGAGGAATATATCCAATTAACAATTCGAATCCCTAAATAGAAAAAAGCTGATGAGCGCCACTCGTCAGCTTTTTTTTGTCTTATTTCTAGCACACATTCAATATACATTATATTTATAAATTGGTAAAATATGATTTTAGAAGTGTAAAGGAGGTGACAACTACTTGATGAAAATGAAGAAGACTACTTTCGCCATTATTTGTTATTTACTATTATCTTTTTCTCTTTTTTCAAATGAAGCGACAATATACGCTGTGAAATCGCCAACGGCTCATCATGCGGATGAAAGTTTGATGACCAACGAAGAATTGAACGTTCTGAAGGAGCAAGGTGCAGTTTCTAAAGATGTGACTGTACAGCAATTCAATCAAGACTATGCGTCTTCCGACGATTCGATCGACTTGATTACAGCTGACGATGATTTGAAGAACTATGGATTACGACAAAATAAGCAGGATGAGCTGGTGACAGATGAAAAGCCGCACACTCTCAAGCTCCTCTTAGGAAAGCCGTATCCTGGTACCGATATTATCCCTAAAAGAGGAGATATTTTGGTGACAACCACTGATGCTGTGAAGGGGTTGGTTGGACATGCAGGTATCGTCATTAATGAGAAAAGCTATGCTTCTATTCCAGGGTTACGGCAGCATCCGCAACTAGATTCCATTCATAACTGGTTTCGCTATAGTGCCAATACAAAGGTAATTCGGATTAATCAAGAGGAAAAGGCAGATTTAGCAGGAGAATGGGCACACGATTATGTGAAAGGTCATCCGAAGGCTCGCTACTCGATCACCATGTCCATTCAATCACTGGATCCGACTTATTGTTCAAAGATTGTGTGGCAGGCCTATGGCAAAACAGGGGACGCATTGGGACATGCGGCCTTTACCATTAAGACACCCTACGGATTTTTAAAAAAGAAAAGCTATAAAACAGTAACTCCTAAGGTCATTGTGAGTGAAGGCCGTAAAATAGGTGAATTAAACTTTTGACATGTGACCCTCACTTTTGATGAAAGTGAGGGTTTTGAGCATGTCTATTTCTTGAAAAAGCTATATCAATATACTTTTCGGGTGTGTTTTCATTCATCCTTTTATGTACGAAAAGGCACATTCACCGACGAATTTATAATAGGGAAACAAAAAAAGCAAACGTTTCATACTTTTTTTGATAGAATAGGAAGTATGAATGAATGAGAAACTTGTTAAGTTGAAAGTGGGTGACATCGTGGGAAAAATCATAGCGATTACCAACCAGAAGGGCGGCGTCGGGAAGACGACAACTTCTGTTAATTTGGGTGCGTGTTTAGCATACATAGGCAAACGAGTGTTGTTAGTTGATATTGATCCGCAGGGCAATGCCACGAGTGGTATTGGGATTGAGAAGGCCGACGTAGAGAAGTGTGTGTACGATATTTTAGTTGATGATGCAGATGTTCTTGATGTGATTAAGACGACAGAGGTCGAGAATCTTGATGTCATTCCTGCGACGATACAGCTTGCAGGGGCTGAAATAGAGCTTGTGCCTACAATCTCACGTGAAGTGAGGCTGAAGAGAGCACTTGAATCTGTTAAGCAGAATTATGATTATATGATTATTGACTGCCCGCCATCACTTGGACTACTGACGATTAATGCGTTAACTGCCTCTGATTCCGTTTTAATACCAGTTCAGTGCGAATATTATGCGCTTGAAGGATTGAGCCAATTGTTAAACACAGTTCGTCTCGTGCAGAAACATTTAAATACCGATCTAGCCATTGAAGGTGTCTTACTGACAATGCTTGATGCCAGAACAAATCTTGGGATTCAGGTTATTGAAGAAGTGAAGAAGTACTTTAGAGATAAAGTCTATCAAACCGTGATTCCTAGAAATGTGAGACTGAGTGAAGCGCCAAGTCATGGAAAGCCGATTATCTTGTATGATCCACGTTCAAGAGGTGCAGATGTCTATTTAGACTTAGCAAAGGAAGTGGATGCGAATGGCTAAAGGTCTTGGAAAGGGTATTAATGCACTATTTAACAACGTAGACTCAAATGAAGAAACGGTTGAAGAAATCAAACTAAAGGATTTGCGCCCGAATCCGTATCAGCCAAGGAAAACGTTTGATGATGATGCGTTGTCTAATCTGAAAGAATCGATTCAGCAGCACGGTGTTTTACAGCCAATCATTGTTCGTAAATCGATTAAAGGATATGACATTGTAGCAGGGGAGCGCCGTTTTCGCGCGGCACAACAAGCTGGTCTGACAACAATTCCTGCGATCGTTCGAGAGTTTTCAGAAACGCTGATGAGAGAAATTGCCCTTTTAGAAAACCTGCAGCGCGAGGATCTATCTCCACTAGAGGAAGCCGAAGCGTATGCTTCCTTGCTGGATCATCTAAGTGTGACGCAAGAGGAATTAGCGAAGCGATTAGGGAAAAGCAGACCGCATATTGCGAACCATCTCCGTCTGTTGACTTTACCGGATGACATACAAAAGCTGATTGAAAATGGAACGTTATCAATGGGACATGGCCGGACATTGCTTAGCTTAAAAAACAAAAATAAGCTGGCGCCTTTAGTAAAGAAAATCGTGGATGAGGGATTAAACGTACGCCAGGTTGAGAAACTTGTGCAGCAGTTAAACGAAAATGTTCCACGTGAAACAAAGAAAAAAGAAGCACCAAAGGATCGAGTGTTGAAAGAAAGAGAGTCTTTCTTACAAAACTACTTTGGTACTTCCGTGACGATCAAGAAACAAAAGAAAAAAGGGAAAATTGAGATTGAATTTCTCTCCAATGAAGATTTAGAAAGAATCCTTGAATTGCTTTCTACGAGGGAATCATCAGAGTGACCATCTTGATACAGGATGGTCTTTTTTATATTCGCCCAGTGATATTTTGAATAGGTGTGAAGAGAGACCTGCTTTTTTCTCTCGTCCAATCCATTTGGTCAATGTGAGATAGACTTTCAGAAAGTGTATTGGCCATAGACATGACAAGATGAAGACGTGTGTTTTGGAGAACGAAGTATTCCATGAAACCACTCACATTGACGATTCCATTAATATGAATATCTCCTACCTCTGGCAGTTCTTTTTGCACACCAGCCCCGGGCTTTAACGGTCCATCTCCAATTTGGAAGGAACCGACACTTTTCACTCTTCCTAAGCAGGCATCAACCGCTACAATAAACGGGTGTTTATGAGCTTGTTCAATTTCAGCGAGTTTTTCTTTTAAATTGACTGCATGCACTGGATCAGAGAGTGTTCCATATACATGAAGCTTTTTCAAATTCAGACCTGAAAGCTTTGTACCAACAAGTGGACCTAGAGAGTCGCCAGTTGAGCGGTCTGTTCCAATACAAACGATGGCAACGGGTCTTTTTCCTGCTTTCTGAAGATGCGAGAATAAAATACTTTTAAGCTGTTGAATGGCATTTGTATCCGTATGGGACACGTATTCTTTCACCCTATTTCTAAAAAAAAGACCGTTCTTGCTATTCATAGGTCTCACTTCCTTGTCATAGTAGTTAGTAACAGTATACGGAAACAAGCTTAATTCTATACCTATGAGGTGATGATTGTGTGGAAGGCTGGTTCAAGGTGGACGCTTTTAATTTTAGGAAGCTTAATAGGAGCGGGATATGCTTCCGGTCAGGAAATTTGGCAGTTTTTTGGCATTGATAGCGGACTAGCCATTCTACTGTTTACATTGATGTTTATGCTGTCTACCTATGTGGTGTTAAAAATCAGTTATGAGGTGCGTGCCGATCACTTTGTGCCAGTGCTGGAGCGGCTTGTCGGTCCATGGCTGGCTAAGGTGTATGACGTGTTAATTGTTCTTTATTTATTCACGACAACGACGGTCATGATTGCCGGCGGCGGGGTGACTCTTGAGATGTATCATGTGCCTTTTTGGATTGGCATCGGCGCGTTCTGTTTGTTTTCGTTTATGATTTTTTTCTGGGATGTGAAAGGGCTTTTATCTGTGAATGCTTTCATTATACCAATTTTGGTGGCAGGGCTCATCTATGCGTTTGTTTTTTATTATATGAACCATGATCATATGTGGCGGATTGATTTTGGACAGCAGTACAATTGGCCTGCCAGCATTGTCTTTGCTTCTTTGAATATATTATCCGTTGTGGCAGTGCTGTCTTCGGTTGGGAAAGAAATGAAGGGGCTTGGGGAAGCCAAAGTGGCGAGTATATTAAGCGGTCTCATTTTTGGTGTCATCTCGTATGTGTATAACGAAATACTAGTTGATATTTCTGGAAGCCTTTCAGCAGAGGGAATTCCTTTGTTTACAGTATTAGAAGGGGCGCCGGCGTCTTTGTTTGTGTTTATGACGGTTGTCCTTTGTCTAGCCATTTATACGACGACGGCAGCAGGTTTATTTGGATTATCCAGCCGGATGCTTTCTTTTGTACGAATGCCCCGCTGGCTGGTTGTATTGGTAATGCTTCTTTTGATGGCACCTTTAACATCTCTTGGCTTTGCTGATTTGATTGCTTTCTTGTATCCAATTTATAGTTTGTTGAATCTTTATTTGCTCGTCTGTTTAATGCTGTATCCGATTTTAAGTAAAAAGATATTTTCTCGCCCTAAAAATTATATTGATAAAATAAAATAAGCACCTCTCTTTTTAAGAGCTGTGCTTATTTGATCTGAATTGAATCAATAGCTTCTTTGATGTCATCGTAGACAGGCATTTGTTTAAGACGCTGGAGGCGATCCTCTAATTCAGAAATGGCCTGTCCCTTTAAATGCTGGGAAATGTGTTGTTTGACAATGGTCGTCTGGTTTATCATGTCTTCTGTTTTAGCCAACTGATACTCCAAGTGCACGCGTGTATTTGCTAATTCGTCGTGCAGCCGCATTTTGAGCAGCCGTTTTAAATCCTTACGCTGTCCTTCTCTGCGCATGGCCTGAATGGCGGCAATTTCTTCAGGAGACTGTGTTTGTGTGTGTGGTGCCGATTGATTTTCAAATACAGACATGGAGCGGCGGGCACTCACATTTTGCAAGAAACGCTGGGCGTCACTAGGAGGTTTATTTTGATTGATCATGCGATGACTCCTTTCTTAATGAATACCCATTTGCACCGCAAGGCGTCTATCTGCCTTGGCGTAGTCATCACCCATTGTGTACATATGTCTTGAAAGGGTAGAAAGCTCTTGTTCGTAATCTCTCAGGGTGTACAAGGCATTCAGTTGTTTTTCGTGTGAATAAAAGGAGGAATGGGTCTGTTCCATTCTCACTTCCTCTACGAGTGCTTCCACATCACTATGACTTAATAAATCATAGTGGCCAAAGCCGACGAGTCCTTTGAGCTCTTGTTTTACATGATGAACGGCGTCTTTTACGCTTTCATCAATTCCATCGATTTTTTCAAATACAGTGTGTACTTCATGTTCAATAATACTTTGCAGATCATAGGATGAATTTTTCAGTAAATGGGATTTTATGATAATTTCAAGCCCGCTTTGTGCATATGCACGTCCAGAATGAATTTCTTGCAGCAGCATGGCTGTAAAACTTGTATTATGATCAAGCTGTTCATCTAAAATACGGGCAGATCCATTCGGATGGAATGAATATCCATTTGCTTTAAATTCTCCTGAAACGAGAGCTAAAAAAGCATTTGTATCAAAGGATTCGTTCCATTCTATATTCATAGATGCAAAGGCTGATTTTAAAAAGGTGTCTATTTCTCTTTTTTTGTATTTAACGGATTCTTGGACTGAGCCTTGCTGCTTTGGCGGTACGGTGTACTTGACTTGTCCAACCCCTTGATCATGACGATTGAGTAAACCGACGTAATGACTAGGCTGAATATATTCAGTCAACATGTGTGTATATTGACCTTGCTGCGCCTTTTGCTGAATCGAAGGCGATAGACTGCTCCATATATTTGGGCTGTCAAAGGTGACGGCTTTTTTGACAGCTGGCTGTTCTGTTGCAACATAAGCACAAACAGCACCGGCAAGTGCTTGTCCAGTGAGATGGATACCTGCATTCGGATGCTTCTGACAGACTTTCTCTATGTATTCCTTCCCTTTAAAAAAGACATGTTCTTGATTGCTGTCAAGGGACTTTCTTTCAATTGGATAGGCATAATCTGTTTTGAGCAATGACTGTGCAGCGTTGTGTACATCTTGCTTAGATGTCACCGTCATTTGATGTGGCAGCGGACAGTGAAAAGCGACGATGAGTTCGTCTGATTGTTCCGGCTGCATCGTTAAACCATATAATTTTTGATCGATTTTTAGAAAATCGTGGACAGTGAGTGTTTGCTGACCTATTTCTATCGTATGGTGCTGCTGGTAATTGTCGATATTTCCAGCATGATCGGATATGATTTTATATTCTTTATCAGTTAATCTATCCTTTCGATTGACCATCGTACCTGCTCCCTCACATAACATTTATGCAGATATCATAAATCAAAAAATATGGAAAAACCACCGCGTTCTACCAATAAAAACCTTTTGACCTACAGTGTTTGTGACAATATTGAAAAAAAGCGGAGTTTAAGTAACTATTGGTCACAAATAAAATGATCTAAAAGAAGGGTTTTTTCTTTAAAAAAGAATAGGATGAACGATTGAAAGAGACTCTTTGTTTTGTGCATTGCCCTACATCGCCGTTTTTTTGTACAATAGATGCAATGAAGTGAGCAAGAGAGGTGAAGCCTGATGGCAGACAAAGCGTTTGGGTTACATGATGTTGTTGAAATGAAAAAGCCCCATCCATGTGGTGCCAATCGGTGGAAGGTCATTCGTTTGGGCATGGATATCCGTATTAAATGTGAAGGCTGTGGACACAGCGTGATGATCCCAAGAAGAGATTTTGAACGAAAAATGAAGAAAATTCTCGTCAAGCATGAGGAGCCAACTGTTTAAGTAGGCCTCATGCTTTTTTTATTAAATTTGTCTTTTCTACAGCAAAGCCAGGTGCAATTTTCCGTTTTGAAGCATTGATTTATTCTTTTTGACGATGTTTCTTCTATTGAAAATGCATGATGGTTAGCTTGTCTTTTCATGTAAACCTACTTATAATTGCTCTAGGTTCATATTACGCAGTATAACGAGCACGTTTGATATAGAGGAGATGAAAGAATGGCTTTAACAGCTGGTATTGTTGGCTTACCTAACGTCGGGAAGTCAACGCTATTTAATGCAATTACACAGGCTGGAGCGGAGTCTGCTAACTATCCGTTTTGTACCATTGATCCAAACGTCGGAATTGTAGAAGTTCCAGACGAGCGTTTACAAAAGCTAACAGAATTGGTGCAGCCGAAAAAGACAGTTCCCACTGCTTTCGAATTCACTGATATTGCGGGTATTGTCAAAGGTGCATCTAAAGGTGAAGGTTTAGGGAATAAATTCCTTTCTCATATTCGTCAAGTAGATGCGATTTGTCACGTGGTCAGAGCTTTTGCAGACGATAACATTACACACGTAGCTGGTAAGGTTGATCCTGTTGCAGATATTGAAACGATTAATCTCGAATTGATTTTGGCTGATTTAGAAACAGTTGAAAAGCGTTTAGCTCGTGTGAGCAAGCTTGCAAAACAAAAGGACAAGGAAGCGGTAGCTGAATTTGAGATTTTGTCGAAGCTAATGACCGCGTTTGAAGCTGGGAAATCGGCAAGATCTGTAGAATTTACAGATGAGCAGCAAAAGCTTGTGAAACAGCTTCATTTACTCACATCTAAACCAGTTCTTTATGTAGCAAACGTGAGTGAGGATGAAGTAGCGGATCATGACGGCAACGAATATGTGCAGCAAATCCGTGAGTTTGCTTCTGGTGAAAACGCTGAAGTCATCGTCGTTTGTGCGAAGATCGAGTCTGAAATTGCAGAGCTTGAAGGAGAAGAGAAGCAAATGTTCCTTGAAGAGCTTGGTATTAATGAGTCTGGGCTTGATCAGCTAATTAGAGCATCTTATTCTCTTCTAGGATTAGCTACGTATTTCACAGCAGGTGAGCAAGAGGTACGTGCTTGGACATTTAAAAAAGGAATGAAAGCGCCAGAATGTGCTGGAATCATCCACACAGACTTCGAGCGTGGATTTATTCGTGCTGAAACGGTTGCGTATGAGGATTTACTAGCTGGCGGAAGCATGTCTGCTGCTAAAGAAGCAGGGAAAGTTCGTCTAGAAGGTAAAGAATATGTAGTGAAAGATGGAGACGTCATTCATTTCCGTTTTAACGTATAGGTTCTTGTCATAGGCCAAGTGATTTGTTATAATATACAATTGTGAGTAATATAATTTATTGCTCCTTGCCCGTTTAGGGCCGCTTAGACCAAAAGGAGGTGCAATCAGATGAGAAAGTACGAAGTTATGTACATCATCCGCCCAACAGTTGACGATGAGGCTAAAAAAGCAGTTATCGAGCGTTTCAATAACGTGTTAACTTCTAACGGTGCGGAGATCACTGGAACAAAGGATTGGGGTAAACGTCGTCTTGCATACGAAATCAACGATTTCCGTGACGGTTTCTACCAAATCGTAAACGTTCAATCTGACGCTGCAGCAGTTCAAGAATTTGACCGCTTAGCTAAGATCAGTGACGATATCATTCGCCACATTGTTGTTAAAGAAGAAGTATAAATCATTGAAATATATATTTAAAGGTGGTCTTTCAATATGCTAAACCGTGTTGTATTGGTCGGAAGACTAACAAAAGACCCTGAGCTTCGCTACACGCCTAATGGTGCGGCTGTAGCCACGTTTACTCTAGCTGTGAATCGTACGTTTACGAATCAATCTGGAGAGCGTGAAGCCGATTTCATTAACTGTGTTACTTGGAGAAGACAAGCCGAGAACGTGGCTAATTTCTTGAAAAAAGGAAGTCTTGCCGGTGTAGACGGTCGTTTGCAGACAAGAAACTATGAAAATCAGCAAGGACAGCGTGTCTTCGTGACAGAAGTTCAAGCTGAAAGTGTTCAATTTCTTGAGCCTAAGAGCGGCGGTGCTGGTTCAGGTGGATACAGCGGCGGTGGCAATAGCGGAGGCCAGTATTATGGCGGCAGCCAAAACGATCAGAATCCATTTGGAAATGAACCAAGTCAAAATCCATATGGCAATCAAAACAACCAAAATCGTAATCAGGGAAATAGCTTCAATGATGACCCATTTGCGAACGATGGTAAACCGATTGACATCTCCGATGATGATTTGCCATTCTAATTGATCTGAAAAAATGACTAAAGGAAAGGTGTGAAAACAAATGGCAGGTGGACGCAGAGGCGGTCGTGCGAAACGTCGTAAAGTATGTTTCTTTACTTCTAACGGTATCACGCACATCGATTACAAAGATGTTGATCTTCTTAGAAAGTTTGTTTCTGAGCGTGGTAAAATTTTACCTCGTCGTGTAACAGGAACTAGCGCTAAGTATCAACGTAAATTGACATTAGCGATCAAAAGATCACGTCAAATGGCATTACTTCCATACGTTACTGGTGAGTAAGTCGTTGACTTAAAAAGCGGAGAGCCCCGAGCTCTTCGCTTTTTTTATTTGTCTCACTAAGAATCTCATCTATTTTTGCTAGAACTGTTTTTGGCAGTCAACCGAGGGGAAGTATGTAAAAGTGACAGTTTATTCTATACAAATATGAGGTTGATCTGTCATATTGGTAGTCTAGAAAATAATTGCAGTCAGGGCGTGGGAAGATGATTGAATTTAAAAAGGTATCGATGCAATTTTCTGATGAGCGCTATGCCGTTCAATCTGTTGATTTGAAGATTCAGCAAGGTGAGTTTTTTGTATTGATTGGACCTAGTGGCAGCGGGAAAACGACGACATTGAAAATGATCAATCGTCTCATTTCTTCAACAGAAGGTGAGATTTACATAAAAGGTCAAAAAATAAGTGATTATGATATGTATGAGCTGCGCTGGGATATCGGTTATGTTTTGCAGCAAATTGCGCTTTTTCCTCATATGACCATAGAAGAAAATATTGCTGTGGTGCCAGAGCTTAAACAATGGAGCCGGAATGAGACCAATCAGCGTGTCGATGAACTCATGTTGATGGTCGGGCTTGATCCTGCTATGTATCGTCATCGAAAGCCAGCAGAGCTTTCTGGTGGGCAGCAGCAGCGTGTCGGTGTGGCACGTGCACTTGCAGCTGATCCTGAGATTGTCCTGATGGATGAACCTTTTAGTGCGTTAGATCCACTAACGAGGGAGAAATTGCAGGATGATCTGCTTGATTTGCAGCGCCGTATTCAAAAAACCATTGTTTTTGTGACGCATGATATGCAGGAAGCTATGAAGCTGGGTGATCGAATTTGTGTGATGAATGAAGGAAAAGTAGTGCAGATCGGACGTCCTGAGGAATTGGTTCAGCAACCAGCCAATGCCTTTGTACAGGAGTTTGTCTCAGGGGCTGCCCATCATGTAGGACATCAAGCATTTGAGCTGGAAACCTTGGCGCAACCGATGACTCACGAAGCTCTTTTATCCTATGAGGCGGTCTCAGCACATGCCACACTGGATGAAGTCTTATCTCAATTGGCAAGGCACGAGGAATTGGCTGTTGAAAAGAATGGAGATCGGATAGGACTAGTGAACCGTCAAGCAGTGATTCAGTTTTTAGCTGATTCTCCTAGAGAGAGGGGCGATTCACATGAATGATTGGACTCGTGTGTTATGGGAACGAAAAGAACAATTGGGACACGCCTTACTTGAGCATATTCAAATTTCTTTTATTGCTTTATTTTTGGCGATTTTGATTGCCATTCCATTAGGTATCTATTTAACGAGGGTTCCAAAGCTAGCGGAGTGGGTCATCGGGGTGACGGCTGTCTTGCAAACAATTCCGTCGCTCGCACTGCTTGGCTTGCTGATTCCTCTCGTGGGGATTGGGCAAGTGCCTGCCATTATTGCGCTTGTGGTCTATGCCTTACTCCCTATTTTAAGAAATACATATACAGGCATTCAGGAGGTTGATCCTTCCCTGAGAGAAGCGGCGCTTGCTATGGGGATGAATCATCGCAAACGGTTATTAAAGGTGGAGCTCCCTCTTGCGATGCCAGTGATCATGGCGGGTATCCGAACCGGGATGGTTCTCATTGTGGGAACGGCCACTCTGGCCGCACTGATCGGGGCTGGGGGATTAGGAAGCTTAATCCTGCTGGGAATTGATCGAAATGATATGTCGCTCATTGTCATTGGTGCGATACCAGCTGCTTTACTCGCACTCTTATTTGATGTGGTGCTGCGAACCTTTGAGAAGATTTCCTTTAAAAAGACGGTGATCTCTGTGACTGTTTTTGCTCTGATTGCTGGAGCAGTTGTCGCTTCCCCCGTGCTGTTTCAGCAAGAAAAGAAAGAAATCACCATTGGCGGAAAGTTAGGTTCAGAGCCTGAGATTTTGATCTCGATGTATAAGCTTTTAATTGAACAGGATACAGATATTCAAGTGAACCTGAAGCCTGGTCTTGGTAAGACGTCCTTTGTTTTTCAGGCTTTACGCTCTGGTGATATCGACATTTATCCTGAGTTTACGGGTACAGCGATTTCTGAATTCCTCAAGGAAACAGCAAAAAGCACAGATAAAGTAAAAGTGTATGAGCAAGCTCGGCGTGGATTGGAATCATCCTTTCAGCTCCGCCTTCTTGAGCCCATGGCATACAACAATACGTATGCTTTAGCCGTGCCGCAGTCACTGGCTGATCAATATAAGGTGTCCAACATTTCAGATCTAGGTAAGATCAAAAACCGTATAAAAGCTGGATTCACCTTAGAGTTTTCTGATCGTCAGGATGGGTATCGAGGCATTCAAAAAGCCTATCAATTTTCCTTTGATGATGTCGTGACGATGGAGCCAAAGCTTCGTTATCGAGCGATTCGGAAAGGAGATATCAATTTGGTCGATGCGTATTCGACAGATAGTGAATTGAGACAATACAAATTAAAGGTGCTTGATGATGATCAGCATGTTTTCCCGCCATATCAAGGAGCACCGCTGCTCAGGCAGGAGACATTAACTGAATTCCCTGAGATTGAGACCTCTCTCAATAAACTTGCGGGGCAAATCACAGACGATGAGATGAGAGAAATGAATTATGAAGTCAATGTGAAGGGGAAGGATGCATTTCAGGTAGCGAAAGCCTATTTAAAAAAGAAAAAATTACTGAAATAATCAAGGAAAAACAGGGCTGTTTATGGCAAAGCAGCTCTGCTTTTTTAAAAGAAAAAACAAAAATCATTGACATTTACTTAAAAACATAATATCCTTAATTCGAGATAAATATATTTTTTTGATCTAATATCTCGAATTCGAGATAATATAAAGACGTCAGTAAAGACATAATGAATAGAGGTTTATTACTTCATGATTAGGAGGTCATTAGAAGTGAAAAAAACAGAAGGAATTCATCATATTACAGCTATTGTAGGTCACCCTCAGGAGAACGTTGATTTTTATGCAGGTGTTTTAGGGCTTCGTCTCGTGAAGAAGACCGTGAATTTTGATGATCCAGGCACATACCATTTATATTTCGGAAATGAAGGCGGATCTCCAGGGACCATTATTACATTTTTCCCTTGGCCGGGAGCACAAAAAGGTCAAATTGGTGCAGGGCAAGTGGGCGTGACGACATATGTCGTACCGACAGGCGCTTTCTCTTTTTGGAAGGATCGTCTTGAGCAGTTTAATGTTTCTTATGAAATGGTTGAACGTTTTGGTGAAGCTTTTCTCTCATTTGAAGATCCACATGGCTTATTGATTGAGCTAGTAGAGCGTGCGGAAGGAAAGCAAAACGAGTGGACATTTAACGGTGTCACACCAGATGTAGCGATTAAAGGTTTTGGCGGAGCTGTTTTATTAACTTCGCAGCCGGAACAAACGATGCAGCTGCTAGAGCAAACGATGGGACTTGAAAGAGTCGGAGCAGAAGGAGACTATGTGAGATTCCGTTCGTTTGGCGAAATAGGCAATGTCATTGATGTGAACATCACACCTGTTCCACGAGGACGTATGGGTGTTGGAGTTGTGCACCATATTGCATGGAGAGCAACAGATGATCAAGACCAATTAGATTGGCAAAGACATATTGCACAAAGCGGGTATCAAGTGACACCTGTGCAAGACCGAAATTACTTCAATGCCATTTATTTTAGAGAACTTGGGGGCATATTATTTGAGATTGCCACTGATCCTCCAGGGTTTGCACATGACGAATCAGTTGAAACAATGGGTGAAGCATTGAAACTGCCACCGCAATATGAGGCGCAGCGCAGTCAGATTGAACAAATTGTACTGCCAATTGAAGTGAGAGAAGTTAAAGGGAAAGGAGATTCATGATGAAGCATCTTTTTCGAAAAGGAAAGAATGAACAAAGACCTGTTCTGCTATTACTGCATGGAACTGGCGGGACGGAAGAAGATTTATTGCCGCTTGCACAGATAGTAGATCCTGACGCATCTGTTCTTAGTGTGAGAGGGAATGTATTAGAAAACGGCATGCCGCGGTTTTTCAGACGTTTGGCAGAGGGCGTATTTGATGAGCAGGATTTGATTGCTCGTACAGAGGAGCTGTATACATTTATCGGAGAAGCAGCCGATGAATATGGGTTTGATCGTCACAATGTGGTGGCTATCGGATATTCCAATGGGGCAAACATTGCTGGAAGCTTGTTATTCCATTATGGGGATGCTTTAAAAGGAGCCATCCTGCATCATCCAATGGTTCCAAGACGCGGGGTTTCATTGCCTTCATTAGCGGGGAAACAAGTCTTTATAGCAGCTGGTGAAAATGACCCAATGTGCCGTCCAGAGGAATCGCAGGAGCTGGAGCAATTGCTGCAGGGTGCAGGCGCATCGGTTACACTTCATTGGGAAAATCGCGGACATCAGTTAACGAGAGAAGAAGTCGATGCTGCGGCTTTATGGTATCGTCGTCAATTTTAAATAAGGTGGGGAATACAGGTGGGATTTTTACAGAAGCTTTTTGGGCAAAACAAACAAAAGGAGATGGATCAAATGGAAAACGTAAAATTAGCGATTATTTATTATAGTTCAACAGGTACAAACTATCAGATGGCGAAATGGGCTGAAGCTGGAGCAAAAGAAGCAGGCGCAGAAGTTAAAGTATTAAAGGTTGCTGAATTGGCACCAGAAGCAGTTGTAGCTTCAAATCCAGCATGGAAAGCACATTTAGACGAAACAAAGGATTTGCCAGAGGTTCAATTA
Source organism: Bacillus sp. AM 13(2015) (assembly GCF_001518755.1). Taxonomy (NCBI): domain Bacteria; kingdom Bacillati; phylum Bacillota; class Bacilli; order Caryophanales; family Bacillaceae; genus Bacillus; species Bacillus sp. AM 13(2015). The sequence continues at coordinate 18,196 of NZ_LKCP01000033.1, forward strand.
AGTGATTTAGAGTGGGCAGATGCCATTATCTTTAGCATGCCGACACGTTTCGGTAACCTGCCAGCTCAAATGAAGCAGTTCTTAGATACGACAGGCGGCTTGTGGTTCCAAGGTAAATTGGCAAACAAAGCAGTCAGTGCGATGACTTCAGCTCAAAATGCAAATGGCGGACAGGAGCAGACGGTTCTCAGCCTTTATACGACAATGTTCCACTGGGGAGCAATTATTGCCGCTCCAGGATACACAGATGATTCCTTATACGGTGCAGGGGGCAACCCTTACGGTGTGAGTGTGACTGTTGACCAAAATGGAAAAATCCAAGAGGATGCAGAAGCAGCTGTGAAACATCAGGCAAAACGTACAGTGAATGTGGCAGAATGGATCAAAAAAGGTCAAAACGCTTAATAGATGTATACAAAAAGAATGCAGCCTCGCCGCTGCATTCTTTTTTTCATTAATAAGGATCTGATGGTGTGCTGTTGTTGATGGCTTCGTCCACGGCTTGAGCAGCGCCGGTAGAGCCGATAGGTCCGCTTGGCTGCTCTTGTTTAAAGGCTTTTAAACCGTCAGCGACACGCTTTCCGTAATCAGGGTCTGCTTTTGTAAAGTTTTCGATCATTTGGTCTTGAATGTCCTTTTGACATGTCGCAAGGGTGTTGACTAAGTTCTTAATCAGTTCCTCTCGCTCCCAATCATTAAAACGGCGATATGTTTCTCCCGCTTGTCCGAAGTTGTTTGGGCGGTCAATGGCTTCTCGTTTGACTTCACCCTCTACAAAAGGGGTATGATCCTTTCCGTCCTGTTTGGCTTCTTTTAATCCCCCGAGGATCGATGGTTCATAATTCACATGGGGATTTTGCCCTTTGCCTTGATCGACATGGTACTCCATTTGGCCGTCTCTCTGATTGGTGGCGACATGCTTTTTCGGTGCATTGATCGGCAGCTGTAAATAGTTTGGTCCTACACGATATCGCTGCGTGTCAGAGTAGGAGAAGGTACGGCCTTGAAGCAATTTATCATCTGAGAAATCCAAACCATCTACGAGTACACCAGTCCCAAAGGCAACCTGCTCGACTTCTGCGAAATAGTTTTCAGGATTTTTGTTTAATACCATCCGTCCGATTGGTTTCCATGGATAGTCATCCTTGTACCAAAGCTTTGTCGGATCAAGCGGATCAAAGTCGAGGTGAGGGTGGGCATCATCTTCCATGATCTGTGCATATACCTCCCATTCAGGATAATCTCCTTGCTCAATGGCTTCATATAAATCCTGTGTGGCATGGTTAAAATTTTCTCCCTGAATCGCTTGCGCCTGTTCTTGGGTCAGATTGCGAATGCCTTGTTTCGGTTCAAAATGATATTTAACCAGCACCGCTTTTCCTTCATGATTCACCCATTTGTACGCATGGACACCTGAGCCTTGCATATGCCGGTATGTTGCTGGGATGCCCCACGGTGAAAAGAGAAATGTCACCATATGCGTCGCTTCAGGTGATTGTGAGACAAAATCAAAGATACGCTCGCCGTCCTGACGATTGGTGACGGGGTCTGGCTTAAAGGCATGAACCAAATCAGGGAATTTTAAAGCATCTCGGATAAAGAAAATTTTCAGGTTGTTCCCCACGAGATCCCAGTTGCCTTCCTCTGTATAAAATTTA
>NZ_LKCP01000034.1:0-1754 GCF_001518755.1 Bacillus sp. AM 13(2015)
AAAGCTACCCCGGGGATAACAAGGCTTATCTCCCCCAAGAGTCCACATCGACGGGAGGTTTGGCACCTCGATGTCGGCTCATCGCATCCTGGGGCTGTAGTCGGTCCCAAGGGTTGGGCTGTTCGACCCATTAAAGCGGTACGCGAGCTGGGTTCAGAACGTCGTGAGACAGTTCGGTCCCTATCCGTCGCGGGCGCAGGAAATTTGAGAGGAGCTGTCCTTAGTACGAGAGGACCGGGATGGACGCACCGCTGGTGTACCAGTTGTTCTGCCAAGGGCATCGCTGGGTAGCTATGTGCGGACGGGATAAGTGCTGAAAGCATCTAAGCATGAAGCCCCCCTCAAGATGAGATTTCCCATTCCGCAAGGAAGTAAGATCCCTGAAAGATGATCAGGTTGATAGGTCTGAGGTGGAAGCGTGGTGACACGTGGAGCTGACAGATACTAATAGATCGAGGACTTAACCTATATTCTAATGTGAAACATGAACATTGTTATCTAGTTTTGAGAGAACATTCTCTCCATCAGGTTTGGTGGCGATAGCGAAGAGGTCACACCCGTTCCCATACCGAACACGGAAGTTAAGCTCTTCAGCGCCGATGGTAGTTGGGGGTTTCCCCCTGTGAGAGTAGGACGCCGCCAAGCTTCTATCAGGATCAGTTCCATTTGGAACTGATCTTTTTTGTGTTTTTGAATGATTTGCTTCTATATAATAGGTTATTAAAGTAAAAATACGTTGTTCCCTCGTTGATTGCTACATAAATCAAACTTCATGCTCCTTCAATTTAACATGTCGGTCATCATATGAATCGGCAGCTCAAATCATCAAGGGCTTCACTAAAAGCCTAGAAAACCTCACCTTGGGCTAAATAGATATAGAAAGGGGATGTATAGGGCCACTAAATAGAAAGACCTCATCCCGAAGGGGGTGGGGTTGGTCAGCCATTGTTGAATTTCCAATTTAAAAGATAGAAGACATAAAAGAAACAATACTCATTTTATTTCTCCTGTTAAAATTTTATATAGACGATAAAGCTGTTGAATATTTGAAGCAGCAGAAAAAATGATGTGAAACGATTTGCTGAAAAATAGTAAAGACCAGCAACATTTTCACACTTTTTTTTGCAAAAAAGATTTCTCAGAAAAATAAAATAATAACAGAACTTCTTATTTGAATGTTTTTATGCAGAGATATATGAAATAAAACAAGGGTCAAAATTGCTGTTTCCACAGTGATAAACCCTTATTAGTACTCTTTTTAACAAAAAAACATAAAAAATGAAAAAAAGGCTTTTAAAATGATGAGACAAGTGGTAAACTTCTTTAGGTGCCTTAACGAAAAGATGAAAAAACAGCTTTAAAATAAATTCAAAAATTATTTTAAAAAAGTCTTTACAAACAATATCTTATCGTTATATAATACTATTTGTCAGATCGAGAGACACTTCGAAACGACACAATATGGAGGATTAGCTCAGCTGGGAGAGCATCTGCCTTACAAGCAGAGGGTCGGCGGTTCGAGCCCGTCATCCTCCACCATATTTATTCTTACATAATGTTAGGATAGATAAAGCCGGTGTAGCTCAACTGGTAGAGCAACTGACTTGTAATCAGTAGGTTGGGGGTTCAAGTCCTCTTGCCGGCACCACTTTCATATGGTAAGATAGACAAGTCGCTTTTAAAGCGAGCCATTAGCTCAGTTGGTAGAGCATCTGACTTTTAATCAGAGGGTCGAAGGTTCGAGTCCTTCATGG
>NZ_LKCP01000035.1:0-1106 GCF_001518755.1 Bacillus sp. AM 13(2015)
TTCCTTGAACCGCATGGTTCAAGGAACTATCCGGTATTAGCTCCGGTTTCCCGGAGTTATCCCAGTCTTACAGGCAGGTTACCCACGTGTTACTCACCCGTCCGCCGCTAACATCCGGGAGCAAGCTCCCTTCTGTCCGCTCGACTTGCATGTATTAGGCACGCCGCCAGCGTTCGTCCTGAGCCAGGATCAAACTCTCCGAAAAAGTACAAAACCGAAGTTTTGTTTTTCGTCAGCGTTTGACTGACTACCTATGAAGTATCATAGGATTTTTTATAAAACTCGAATTAACAGGTACGTTTTGTCTTGTTTAGTTTTCAAAGATCATATTGGTGGAGCCTAGCGGGATCGAACCGCTGACCTCCTGCGTGCAAGGCAGGCGCTCTCCCAGCTGAGCTAAGGCCCCATAAAAGATGGTCGGGAAGACAGGATTCGAACCTGCGACCCCTTGGTCCCAAACCAAGTGCTCTACCAAGCTGAGCTACTTCCCGATCTTAATGGCGCGCCCGAGAGGAGTCGAACCCCTAACCTTTTGATCCGTAGTCAAACGCTCTATCCAATTGAGCTACGGGCGCTTATTTATAATGCCGAGGGCCGGACTTGAACCGGCACGGTAGTCACCTACCGCAGGATTTTAAGTCCTGTGTGTCTGCCAATTCCACCACCCCGGCGTGGATGGTATAAGCGGAAGACGGGATTCGAACCCGCGACCCCCACCTTGGCAAGGTGGTGTTCTACCACTGAACTACTTCCGCATTACAGGATTTCTTTATTTTATTTAGCAATGCGGGTGAAGGGACTTGAACCCCCACGTCATAAAGACACTAGATCCTAAGTCTAGCGCGTCTGCCAATTCCGCCACACCCGCATGAAACATGGTGAGCCATGAAGGACTCGAACCTTCGACCCTCTGATTAAAAGTCAGATGCTCTACCAACTGAGCTAATGGCTCGCTTTAAAAGCGACTTGTCTATCTTACCATATGAAAGTGGTGCCGGCAAGAGGACTTGAACCCCCAACCTACTGATTACAAGTCAGTTGCTCTACCAGTTGAGCTACACCGGCTTTATCTATCCTAACATTATGTAAGAATAAATATGGTGGAG
>NZ_LKCP01000036.1:0-88193 GCF_001518755.1 Bacillus sp. AM 13(2015)
TGTCAAATGAAGTCGGTGCTTTGTCAAACGCCTTTCATCATACTGTACATCTACTTTATGAATGAACAAAAGACGAACGTCCATCGTTCCCTCTTTCCTTACTTCACTTCCTCATGCTCTTGGGCAGCATCTCTTTTGCTCGCAATAAAGAGTGCACAAGTCATAGCAAGAATGGCCAGCGCCCACCAGAAGGTCGATACCGCCTCTTCATGATCAATGATAATTAAACGGATAACAGCTGTGATCCCTATATAAATAAAATAACGAAGCGGAAAATGAAAGTTAGATTTAAAGTATTTAATAATTAAGGCAATAAACTCAAAGTACATAAAGAAGATCAGCAGTTCCCCAAGCATTCCATAATAGCTTTCTCCTTTGTTGAACAGTGTCTTATAAACAAATTGGACAATGTACCATGTTTCACTGATTAAGAGAACACTTAAAGCGATGGCCAAAAAGAACAGACAGATATTGAGAAGGCCTTGTAAGAGATCAGGTATCTTTTGGAAGTTGTTGAATCGTTTCATTGAGTTGTCTCTCCATTCCAGTATATTCATTTGTTTTCTACATTTTGATGTTCCAAAATCGCAGCACGATGTAGTAAACATCGTTCCTTTCTATACTTTCAAACTGACCGTGCATGCGGGACATCATTCGTTTGATGCTTCGTTCACCAAGTCCAGTACTTTCCTGCGTGTCATTTGTCTCGTTTATCGCATTGCTGATATGGATCTCAAAGATTTCTTGATCGGATAAAAACGTTAGATTGATATCCTTTTTAGAATCTGCATATTTCCTTAAATTGGACATCACATTATCAAATACTCGGCCAATCAGCTCGACATTCACATTGATATAGCTGTCAGGCAGCTCTCCTAAAAGATGAACCTTAAAGTTCTCTTGATGCAGGATGGCCACCTGATCTGACAGGAGATCGTAAATCACCTCTTTGACCGCAACGGTCTCAAGCTCAGATTCATGTTCTTTATCCAGCAGAAAATAGGCAAACAGATTATCAGACAGATTTTTTAATTGCAGTGCTTTCCCGTAGGCACTCGCTATATATTGATCTTTACGGGTATTCGCTCCAGTCTCCTCTTTTTTCGCAAACTCCAGATTCATCATCAACGACGTCAGCGGTGTCCTCATATCATGGGACATTTCGGTGACCAAGCTGCGGCTCTCTTCTTGCAGCTCATCAATGGCTTGAAGCTTGTCTAAAAAGGCTTTTCGCAGATCCTCAATACTTTTGGCAATCATCGCTAATTCATCATGCCCTTTTACCGTCATCTCATAGTCCAGCTCTCCGCCTTCAAGAATATGAATCTCTTGATGAATCATTTGCAGGTAGCGCAGACTTTTGCGAATGCCAAGAAGAACTATGAGGAGAAATATAAGCGTCGCCCCGAGCAGCTCGAGTGTAAAGGCAAGATCATGGTAGCGAGATGAATAGAAACCGTCCACCATGACGCGGCCTTTACCGTCGCTAAACTGAATCGGATACGAATGGTGTTCAGCGTACTGGGTCATCTTTTCTTTTCCGTACGCCGATTCATCGGCAGCGGAATAAATAGAGTCATATTGCAGCACTTGATCCTTGAAAATGGTCAAATTAATGTAATTCTCTTTTTTCACCCACTCGCCAAACGCTTTTCGATCCGTTGAAGACAGCTCATTCTCAGACACGTAGCGGCTGAATTTTTGTATATACTTGGCTGACTCCTGCTCGTAATACTCGTCTGAACTCAAATATCCATCGATCAAATCATTGGTGATCTTTTGCAGTGTCAAAAAGACAATACCACTTACGATTGCAGCCGCCAAAATCAACAGCGCCAGCTTTTTGGCCAGTGTATATTTACGATGTGCCAAATCGATATCCTCTTCCCCATTCGGTTTTGATATATACAGGGCGCGCAGGATCATCTTCAATTTTGGCACGAAGCTTTCGAATATGCACCATCACCGTATTGTTGGAACAATAGAAATAGGGCTGTCCCCATACGCTTTCATAAATATTTTGAGCAGAAAATATTTTGTTTCGCCTGCTCATGAGCAGCTTTAACATCCGATATTCTAGATCAGACAGCTTAATTTGCTGGTTTTCTTTCCATACTTCATTAAATTCTTCACTTACCCTCAGTTTGCCCCCAACAAGAAAGGTCTCTACCTGCTCCTTCTTTTCCTGATAGACGGTATACCTGCGTAATTGTGCAATGACTCTAGCATGAAGCTCCTCTTCTGAGAAGGGCTTTGTCATATAATCATCCCCACCGGCAAGTAATCCTTCAGTTTTATCGAATGTGCTCGACTTGGCTGTCAGAAATAGAATCGGAACGTTAGATGAAGCTCTTATGTGCTGGCACGTTTCGATGCCTGAGAGCCCTGGCATCATCACATCTAAAATCACCAAATCGAGCGAATCATCCACAACCTTCAATGCTTGCTCGCCATTCATCGCTCTTAACACCTCATATCCTGCACGTGTAAGGGATTCCTGCAGAAGTTCACCAATATCCTGATCATCTTCTACGACTAATATTCGATGGGTCATGTCTCTCACCTCATGTAATGTGATGTTCTTTCTTTTATGTCTTTACTATATATCATCTAGCTATGTGAAAAGATACAGCATAAACCTTAACAGTTTATGAAGTTGAGCATACGCCATCAATTTGTCACATTTATTTTCAAAAAATTGGATCTTCATAAATTGTTAAGAATTGAGCCGTATATTGATTCATTGTAAGGATCAATGAATTGATCCGAATGACATTTATCATAACAAGAAAAGGAGCATGGATATGAATGCAAACAAAGTAGCACACGGACAACCGATGAGTCTGCGAGAAAGGGTTCATTTCTTGGACATCGTACGAGGATTCGCCTTAATGGGGATTATTCTAGTCAATTACTTTTTGATCGTGGATTCGGCCAAGGGATTTGACATGCAGTCAAATGATGTCTTTCACAATGTGGTGAATTGGTTTGCCTCGGGGAAATTCATTACACTGTTTTCCTTTCTATTCGGGGTTGGTTTTATGATTTTTATGGACCGAGCTGCTCAGAAGGTTGACAGCCCAAACAAGCTGTTTGCACGCAGGTTAGCCATTCTCTTAGGAATTGGTCTCCTGCATGTCACCTTTGTTTGGATTGGTGATATTTTGACCCATTATGCTGCCGCTGGCTTTTTGTTACTTTTCTTTTATAAACGTAAAGCTAAAACCATCCTGTACTGGCTCATCACGCTCTTTGTGATTCAATTGCTCACTCCTTTTTTCACGATGCTGTTCAATACCGTTAACACAGTATCATCAGGCAAGCCGGATTTTGCTGACTTCGAGCTAGCCAGCCACAACAGCCTGACTTATCTAGCATCTATTGGTGACCGGTGGACAGATTTGGCCACAATGGCTTCTGGTTCATTTTCTATGATCTATTCTATGTTCCTCATGTTTTTACTTGGTGTGTATTTTGTGAAAATGGAGTTATTCAAAAACATGGGGGCGAAAAAAGCGATTTGGAGTCGCATTTGGATCATTTTCACAATCGCGTTTCTAATTACACAGAGCAGCACGATCATAGTAGCGGTCAATCCTTTTGAAAATACACTATTGGTGGACATAGCCTCTGTCCTTGAACAAAACGGCGGATTAACAGGCAGTATGTTCTATATGAGTACACTTGCGATGCTGTTTATTCACGTTCCTCAGCTGCGTGGTGCTTTGATGGTCTTTACCAAAGTCGGACGCATGTCACTGACCTGTTATTTGCTTCACTCCATCATTGGCACAATGCTATTTCTGAAATACGGAGCCGGACTTGCCAATCATCTTCAGCCAGCTGGCACGTTCATGATTGGGCTGGGGGTTTATGTCTTCCTAGTGCTCTTCAGTACACTATGGTTAAAGCGGTTTAAATATGGTCCGATGGAGTTTATTTGGCGTCAACTGACATATGGAAAGGTTATGATAAATCGAAAACAAGCACAATGCATGTGGCGAAGTAACTGACATCATAGTAGTTAAAAAGAGTGAGAAAAGGCGAACTTTAATGGTTCGCCTTTTCTGTAGTATATTAGTTTTTTGTGATTCAATACTGGTCAATCACTTCTCGCAATTGATTCAAATAACTTTCTTTCAATTCATCTGGGTATTCAATTTTCACATGTTTCCCAAATGACATCAAATAGTGTGTCATATACGATAATTCTTCTTGGTTGTATCCACCCACAATATAAGGGATCTGATCAATGATCTCCAATCTCATATTTGGGTAATGGTGCTTCAAAAACTTTTCTTTTCCTTGTTCCGTTAATCGACATTTAAATGAGATATCATGATAATTTTTTTCATATTCGAGTTGCAGTTCTTTTAATTCTTCCTTTGTAAATGTGTCTCTGATTTCTTCTTCAATCACCATGTCCTTCATAAAGTCACATCTATAGATGCCCCACTTTTTATTTTGAACATCATATGCTTGAGAAAACCAAATGCCATTTCGATAAAACAACTCAAGAAATTGCAGCCTCATCCATTTATTTTCATATTGAGTGTAAGTCATCTTCACTATTTGATCTTCCATTATCGCCTGTAAAATCAATTCCAAATGATTTTGTTCACTAACTGGTGCGACATTATAGTAATGAATCACATCCAAAGTCTCCGTAATCATTTGCTTTCTCTCATCAGACATTGTGGCAAACAGCTTTTGGCGAATTTGTGAGTAGGATTTTTTAAATGGTGTTGCTGACACCAGGTCTAGCGCTTTAAGTGCGAAAAAAATAGCTAGGACTTCTTCTATATTGAAATAAATAGGTACCAATGGAGATTGATTCACCAGTCGATATCCTCCGTGTCTGCCATTTTCAACGTAAAAAGCTAAGCCCATTGACTCTAGCTCTTCTATATCCCTTAAAGCCGTCCTTTTAGAAATGTCAAATTCGGATTGTAAATCCTTTAATTGAAAAGAGTGTTTATCACTTAAAAAAATAAGTTCTTGATTTAATCGTTCTGATTTTTTCATTTGTTTCCCTCTTAAAAAGGTGACTTCTTTTGTCACCTTTATCATTTATACTCAGCTTATCAAAAGAAAAGGAGCATGTACATGCATACATTAATCATTAACGCGCACCCAGATTTCACTCATCGAGAAAGTTATTCAAACAAACTGCAAACACTATTTTTAACACAATTTAAAGAAAGGTTTCCTCATGAAGAACCAACCATTTTACATTTATATGGAACTGAAATCCCTCGTATCGAAAAAGAACAGCTGCTAGGAATTTGGGATAAGCAAGCATCCAAACAAGCATTAACGGCTGCCGAGGAAAAAATCGCCGCTGCTTCATCTGCTTTATTGGCTCAATTCAAAGCACATCATCGAATTGTGATCGTGTCACCTGTTCATAATTTCAATGTGACTTCACGAATGAAAGATTATATAGATAATATCTTTATTGCGAGAGAAACGTTCAAATATACAGAAAGTGGTTCTGTTGGTCTGATGACTGACGATTATCGTGTACTTTTACTTCAAGCAAGCGGCTCAATTTTCACAAATAACGATCGATATACACCTCTGGAATTTTCACATCATTACCTAAAAGAAATATTCCAAAACTTGATGGGCTTTCAACAATTTCATATTGTCCGAGCACAAGGAACAGCGATTTTAGAGCAAGATGCCATCTTACAATCCGCATCTGATGATATGACGAAAACCTTAGAGGAGTTTTATGCACCTAGTTAACTTCTATTTAATCAAAAAGACCCAAAACGAAAAATCGTGCATTTTTTGATAAAAATCACCTTTTTCGTTTTAGGGTGCTATAAAATCTTTCAGTTGATGTACATCGGCGAGACCCCAAGCACTGCGACTTCATTTCAATTACGACATACTTTATTTATGCCACATTCTCAACTACTAGTAAGACTATTTTTTATAACCAATACTGCCGTTTCACGCGGATGGCTAAGAGGAAAATGATGGCCATACGGAACTAAATCAACCTTACCAAGATGCGATGGAGCAGAATAGCCTTTGTCATACTCCCCCCAAATCATGTGAAGATTATGCTTTGTTGCTTCATTGAAATCACCGTGATCGTTTTTCAATAGTAAATGGCTAAGCTGAACCGTCGTATTTAAAATTCTAGGAGAAGTAAAGCTGTTTCTGATTTTTTCAATATAATGTTCAGGGATGCTCTCCGTCCTTTCAAACAAACCATTACTTAATAAATAGCGCTCTATCATTTTAGAAGTTGCTAATTTTAATGTCCATTTGTTCATCCATTGTGGAACATTTAGCGATTTAGCATTTTCTTTAGCAACAGGCGGCTGAAGTAAAGTGATTGAATACTTCTTATCTATGTACCCTTGTCCCAATGCTTCAAGTAAGATAAATGCACCGAATGAATGACCAATGAGATGTGCACCATTTGTCGCTTTCTCCAATAACTTTTTCACTACATTCAAGTAGATATCTAGAAGGTTTTTCTCTCGTTTAAAAGGAGATCGTCCCAAGCCAGGAAGATCCAAGATCCATACAGGTTGACCCGTTTTTTCATGAAGCTCTTGCGCTAAAGGAAATAAATCCTCTCCATCACTCAATAAACCATGTAATAAAATAAACGGTTTCCCTTCTCCTTGTAATTGGTAAAGGGTGTTGTTATCGCATAATGTTCGCTCAAATACATGATAATGCTCACCATGTTGATCCATCATTCGATAATCCAGATCAGCTACTACGGCAGGGATAAAGTTCATGACACTCGTCTTCTTAAACCAATCCCCTCCCATTATGTTTTTCACTGAAGCATTTGAAAATGTTCGTTTAGTCATAAAATTGAGTCCATCAGAAGGAATGTTTGTTATTTTACTTACTCCACTTTTCATTATTGTTTTCATAAGCGGCATTGGGACAGAGATTTTGGGTGCCCTCATATTCATACTTTCCGACATCACACTTAATAATTCAGCAATGTTCGGATCGTTCTCTTTGTCTTCAACAAGTGTATATGTTTGAATAGCCGGCTGTTCGATCCTGAGAACCTGCACAATAAATTTTGCAAACTCATCGTTTGAAATCAGTGGCAGCCTATATCCCTTACCTCCAGGAATCACCGGCATGAGCCCTCTTCGTATACTCGTCACAAGCAAACCTAATCCTGCTATCTGCTCTGTACTCCCTGTTTTACTACTGCCGACTATAGTTGGCGGATTAATGACAGACAGCGGATAACCTAGTGCTGTGGCCTGTTGACGGATATAAAGGTCTGCTAAAAATTTTGTTCTCTCATATGGATTTTTGATTTTCAAATAATTGTTTCCTTTTTTAAACACATCAATGGCAATCCTGCTATTTTCATCATCAAAGGGACTCATATAACCGACAACATGAATAAAATGCTGCAAGCCCTTCAATTGATGAATACTTTTAGCTAATTCACCAATATATTTGGCGCCATTTAAAAAGACGGAAGCTGCCTCGTTACTTGTCGCTTGAATATCCATGGGGCCTCCTGCGTGAATCAGCACATCCGTTTTCAACACCATCTCCATATCTTTAGCACTTAGACCTAAATCTACTTTCGTTAAATCACCTTCAATAAAGTGCATCACTTCCTGTTTTAAAATGCCTCTTTCTTGAAAAATACGTGTTGCTTTACTTTTCGACCTCACTAAAAGAAGAATGTTCACATCCTCTTTGGCTAATTCTTCGACTAATTGCTTTCCAATAAAGCCTGTTCCACCTGTTAAAAATACTGTTTTCATATAAAGTCTCCTTTTTAGTACTACTTAGTACTAATTTAATGTAAAAAAAATGCTTCTTTATCGAAGCAAGTTAAATAAATGATCTGCTGTTTTTGTGATGACAGTGGCATCCTTCAATGTTTCTGAAATAAATAACGCTCCTTCAAGATTTGTAATAAAAAGTGATGCCACCTCATCAATATGAATCGTATTTCGGAATTCCCCGCTCTCTACACCTTGTTTCAGTAATAGAGAAACTTTCTTTTGTAATCCTGTGAAAAAAAGACCTATTTTTTCTTTTATTTGCGTGGCCTGTGCAGGACTTTGAATATAAAGAGTAATAAATGGACAGCCGCCCTTATACTCTCTCGACTGAACGCCTTGTGATAATTGCTTTAAAAACAGTTGGATACGATCTTCAACTGAAAATTGGGTCTGAGAAATTACGTCGTCTATTGCAGCTTGATACATGTCAATCCAATAATCAACGACCCCTGCTAATAATTCCTCCTTATTAGAAAAGTGATAATACACATTAGACTTTGACACTTTGCTTACACGTACCAATTCATCCATACTTGTATAAGCAAACCCTTTTTCCAAAAATAATGTTGCAGCTACTTCAAGCACACGTTTTTGATTCATTAATTTTACCTTTGTCATAATTAGAACTATACAGTACTAATTTAAATGTTGCAAGTATTTATGTTCATTTAGAAATAAGTTTGATTCCACAGAAAAATATGATGGCTTTAATGATGATGATATTGGAGGGATGGATCTGACTTCACGAACTAAATACATCTGTCGTTTCATCATGAATGTGAATAAGAGCCATTTGTTGAGGATGAACACTGTATATCTCTCCACATTCACATAAAAAAACACAACGCCATGAAGGCTTAATTAACAAGTGGTATCACTCGAAATTAAATGCCTTCAAAAAGCGTTGTGCATCAATATTCTTTATTAACCAATAGAACCTTCCATCTCAAACTTAATCAAACGGTTCATTTCAACGGCGTATTCCATTGGTAGTTCTTTTGTGAATGGCTCGATGAAGCCCATGACGATCATTTCTGTTGCTTCTTCTTCAGAAATCCCGCGGCTCATCAAGTAGAATAGCTGTTCTTCTGATACTTTTGATACCTTCGCTTCGTGCTCTAATGAAATGTTGTCGTTTAAGATTTCATTGTAAGGGATCGTATCAGATGTTGATTTATTATCCATGATGAGTGTGTCACACTCGATGTTTGAGCGAGCACCCTCTGCTTTGCGTCCGAAGTGTACGATTCCACGGTATGTGACTTTACCGCCTTGTTTGGAAATCGATTTCGATACGATCGTTGAAGATGTGTTTGGTGCAAGGTGAATCATTTTTGCACCTGCATCTTGGTGCTGACCTTTACCTGCTAGGGCAATACTTAATGTCATACCACGAGCGCCTTCACCTTTTAGGATGACCGCTGGGTATTTCATTGTCAGCTTAGAACCGATGTTTCCATCAATCCACTCCATAGTTGCATTCTCTTCACATACTGTACGTTTTGTCACAAGGTTGAAGACGTTGTTTGCCCAGTTCTGAATCGTCGTATAACGGCAGTAGCCGCCTTTTTTGACGATGATTTCAACAACCGCACTATGAAGTGAGTTTGTTGTGTAAACTGGAGCTGTACAGCCTTCTACGTAATGCACGTGTGCGCCTTCATCAACGATGATCAGTGTACGTTCGAACTGACCCATGTTCTCAGAGTTGATTCGGAAGTATGCTTGAAGTGGTGTATCTACTTTTACGCCTTTTGGTACGTAGATGAATGAACCACCAGACCATACAGCCGAGTTAAGCGCAGCAAATTTGTTGTCAGTCGGAGGAATGACTTTTGCCCAGTGCTCACGGAAGATGTCTTCGTTCTCTTTTAATGCACTGTCTGTATCTTTAAACACAATGCCTAGATCTTCAAGATCTTGCTTCATGTTGTGATACACAACTTCAGATTCATACTGAGCAGATACACCTGCTAAGTACTTTTGCTCTGCTTCAGGGATTCCAAGCTTATCAAAGGTTTGTTTGATTTCTTCTGGTACTTCATCCCAAGAACGCTCAGAGCGTTCTGATGGTTTTACGTAGTACGTAATTTCATCAAAGTTTAATGCATTTAAATCTCCGCCCCATTGTGGCATCGGCATGTTGTAAAAGTGCTCAAGAGATTTCAAACGGAAGTCGAGCATCCACTGAGGCTCTTCTTTCATACGAGAAATTTCTTCAACGATCTCTTTTGTCAGTCCGCGCTCTGAACGGAAAATGGAAACGTCTTTATCAGAAAAGCCGTATTTATATTCACCAACATCTGGCATTTTTTTAGCCATCCATTTTCACTCCAATCTTATGATTTGCCGTTATCTTCGGCAGATGCGCCTTTTTCAAGCGCCTTCCAGGATAATGTTGCACATTTGATGCGCGCTGGGAATTTTGCCACTCCCTGCAGCGCCTCAATGTCACCAAGATCAATGGAATCGTCGTATTCTTTTCCTAGCATCATATCGGAGAAAATCTGAGACATTTTCAAAGCTGTTTCAATATCTTTCCCTTTAATCGCCTGCGTCATCATAGAGGCAGATGCCATCGAAATCGAGCATCCTTCTCCTTCAAATTTCGCATCGATGACTTTTTCGTCTTCGATTTTCATCGTGAGACGAATGCGGTCACCACACGTAGGGTTGTTCATATCGACGACAATGCTGTCGTTTAACACACCTTTGTTTCTCGGATTTTTATAATGATCCATAATCACTTGTCTGTACAGTGTGTCTAAGTTTACATTAAAAGACATTCGTAAAATACTCCTTTGTCTTACGGAGCGCTGCAATCAGTTTGTCAATCTCTTCTTCTGTATTATACAGATAAAAGCTTGCTCTTGCAGTCGCTGATACACCAAGCCATTTCATAAGCGGCTGTGCACAGTGGTGTCCAGCACGAATGGCGACACCTTCCGTATCTAGAACAGTTGACGCATCATGCGGATGGACGTCGTCTAAGTTAAATGTCACAAGCCCAGCTCGGTGCTGCGGTCCATAAACAGTCGCACCGTCAAGCTCCTTAAAGCGCTCAAGCGCGTAAGTCGCAAGCTGATGCTCGTAACGGCTGACTTCCTCCATACCAATGTCATTTAAGAAGTCAATTGCTTTTCCTAGTCCAACTGCTCCAGCAATAATCGGTGTTCCCGCTTCAAATTTCCACGGCAGCTCTTTCCATGTGGAATCATATAGATCCACAAAGTCGATCATTTCACCGCCAAACTCAGCAGGCTCCATATTATTCAAAAGGTCCTTCTTCCCGTAAAGCACACCGATGCCAGTCGGTCCACACATTTTATGCCCAGAGAATGCGAAAAAGTCACAATCTAGATCCTGAACATCAATTTGCATGTGCGGAGTGCTTTGTGCACCGTCGACGACAATGATTGCCCCATGTTCGTGGGCAATTTTGGCGATCTCTTTAATCGGGTTGATGGTTCCTAATACGTTTGAGACATGTGTGACAGCGACGATTTTCGTTTGATGTGTGATCGTTTGCTTCACATCTTCAAGCGATAGCGTGCCGTCTTCCTGTAACGGAATGTATTTCAATGTGGCGCCAGTTGCTTTCGCTGCTTGCTGCCAAGGGATGATATTCGCATGATGCTCCATATGCGTAATGACAATCTCATCGCCTTCTTTGAGGTTAGCTCTAGCATAGCTGATCGCCACTGTGTTTAGTGCAGTCGTTGTACCTCTAGTAAAAATAATCTCCTGGACAGATGAAGCACGGATGAATGCACGAACTTTCTCTCTCGCACCCTCGTATGCGTCCGTTGCTCTTGTGCCAAGGGTATGAACACCCCGGTGGACGTTCGAGTTGTAAGACCGGTAATACTCATTCATTGCATCAATGACCACTCTTGGTTTTTGAGAAGTCGCTGCACTGTCCAAATACACCAAATCATGTCCGTTCACTTGCTGATGAAGGATTGGAAATTGCTCACGAACGTCTTTGATATTCATTATTTTACTTTCCTTTCAATTACAGAAATCAGCTGCTTTTTAACTCCTTCAATCGGCAGTTCTTTCACAACTGGATTTAAGAAGCCATAAATCACAAGTCTTTCTGCATCTTCTTTGGAAATTCCGCGGCTCATGAGGTAGTACAATTGAATTGGATCGACACGTCCAACAGAAGCAGCGTGCCCTGCTGTCACATCATCTTCATCAATTAATAGAATTGGGTTTGCGTCACCGCGTGCTTTCTCACTCAGCATGAGGACACGTGATTCCTGCTCTGCATTTGACTTTGTTGCGCCATGCTCGATTTTGCCAATTCCGTTAAAGATAGAGGATGCTTGATCCTTCATCACACCATGCTTCAAAATATACCCTTCAGAGTTTTTACCGAAGTGGATGATGCTTGTTGTGAAGTTTTCAGTTTGGTTTCCTCGGCCGACAACAACTGATTTCGTATCACCAAATGTACCGTCGCCCATCAGTTTTGTGATGTTTTCAGATACGACGTCTCCATCATTCATCAGACCAAGCGCCCATTCGATTTTACTGTCACGGCCATTTGCCATACCACGTCTGTTTACATAGACTGTGACACCTTCTGCAAGGTTATCTACAGCACCGTATGTGACGCGGGCGTTTGCACCTGTGAACACTTCAGAAACGATATTGAAGATCGCTTCTTCCGGTTTTGCTGTACTGATGTAGTTTTCTACATATGTCACAGCACTATGATCGTCTGCTACAACGATGACATGGTTGAACAATGTCGTTTCGTCATTTTCATGAAGATAAACAGCTTGAATTGGTGCTTCAAGCTCAACGTTTTTCGGAACATAGAGGAAAGCTCCGCCATTCACTAAAGCAGCATGTAAAGCTGTTAGTTTATGCTCATCCACTTTCACTGCATCTGTCATGAAGTATTGTTTCACTAAATCTCCATGCTCACGAATCGCTGTATGAAGATCAGTGAAGATCACACCTTTGTCTTTCGCTTCAGCTGAAAGAGACAAATAGGCCGGCGTTTGATCACGCTGAATGTAAACTGTCTTATCTGTGTCCTCTAAATCAATAAGAGATTTCACTTCTTCTGGAAGCTCTTCTAATGATCCAAATGGTGCACTTTCGACTGTATGCTGTTTGAAATTCGTTAAATTCCATTTTGAAATATTCGTTTTGTCAGGCTTTGGCATTGGGAGGTCTTCTGCTTTTTCAAGAGCCTGTAAGCGAAGGGAGCTCATCCATGCCGGTTCCTGATGCTTCTCGGAGAAGCTTTTGACATAATCTTGATCTACTGATAATTTCGTTTCTAATGTCATCAATAATCCTCCTAACGCTTACGCTTCTTGACCAACAGTTTCGTCTTCAATTCCTAACTCTTTTTTAATCCAATCATAGCCTTCTGCTTCTAGACGCTGCGCAAGTTCTGGTCCGCCAGATTTCACGATACGACCTTGCATCATGACATGAACGTGATCTGGTGTGATGTAGTTCAGTAGACGCTGATAGTGAGTGATCATTAAGCAGCCGAAGCTTTCGCCGCGCATTTTGTTAATTCCTTTAGAAACAACTTTCAGGGCATCGATATCAAGACCAGAATCGATTTCGTCAAGGATGGCGATCTTTGGTTCAATCATCATTAATTGAAGAATTTCGTTGCGTTTTTTCTCCCCGCCTGAGAAACCTTCGTTTAGGTAGCGCTGTGCCATATCTGGATCCATTTCAAGGAACTCCATGTTTTCGTCCATTTTGCGGATGAATTTCATAAGAGAGATTTCATCGCCTTCTTCTCTGCGTGCGTTAATAGCAGAACGAAGGAAGTCAGCATTTGTAACACCGCTGATTTCAGATGGGTATTGCATCGCAAGGAAAAGACCAGCTTGAGCGCGCTCATCTACTTCCATTTCAAGGACATCTTCGCCATCAAGCAAGATGCTGCCTTTTGTTACTTCATATTTAGGGTGACCCATAATTGCAGCAGATAAAGTAGATTTACCTGTTCCGTTTGGTCCCATTACTGCGTGGAATTCTCCACCTTTTATCTCGAGGTTTACACCCTTTAAGATTTCTTTCCCTTCAATCTCAACGTGCAAGTCCTTAATTGTTAATGTCGAAGCAGTCATATATCGATACCTCCAAAATAATCATTATTCTCAATTTATTCTCATTCTAATTTTATAACAAATTAAAACTGAATACAACACATTCACGATAAGCGTGAGAGGATGCTCTCAAAATTCTAACAAAAAAAGCAGGTAGATAAAAGGATTTATGTCGAAAAGACTGTTTTCATAAAGAAAGGGCGGGAAACTGTTCTCCCCGCCCCTCAGCTATTATTAGCCTCTTATATTCATTTTTGCAAGCTGTCTTTTCTCATCTCGATAGGACTGCTCTCGTTTATATTCCACTTTCATCCTTAAGTCATGGTCTCTTTCGTACTCTGCATAGCTCATGCCATGAGCTTGATGCATGGCCTTTTCCATCTCGGCGGTATAATCCAATCCCAGTGTACTATGGTCCGAACAAATAATAAACCATTCCCTTCCTTGAGTGTAGCTTTATTGTAGCAAACGTATGCGGCTTCACTCAAAAGGGATATGACGCTCTATGACGTCATATTTTCTCACACATTCGGTTGAGAAGTACTCAACTCCTTGATATGGAAAAATACCTTGTTTTCCTTCTTTTAATGCGTCTGTCCTCCAAATTCATCAATACATTGCTGAACGACAGTGATTCCTTGGCTTAGTGCTGCCCCGCCGCCAAAAGCTGCCGCCACGCTCACAACCTCTAGCAGATTCTCTTCTGTCGCCCCTTGATCGAGCGCTCCCTTTGTATGATAAATCATGCAGTATTCATCCTGCGCGTGAATACTGATGCCAAGGGCAATCATTTGTTTTTCCTTTTGCGTTAATGAATCGCTTTGAAAGCACTGCTCCGTAAATTCATTGAATTTCTTTCCAAACACCGGCATTTTCTTCTGGAATTCACCCATTGCGGTTTTATAATCAGTCAGTGATTGCTGCATGGATCCGCTCATATGCTGTTCATTCATTTTGATTCCATCCCTTCAGGTCATTTGTACGTTTTTATTATGAGCGAGATTTGAAAAAATACACAAAAAACCTCGCTTTGAGGAAAGCGAGGTTGAAATGTTGTTATTCAGATACAGGCAATACTGCACCGTCATATTTTTTGTCGATGAATTCTTTGATTTTATCAGAGTGAAGAACTTCCATTAATGCCTTGATCTTATCTGATTTTTCGTCACCTTTGCGAACCGCAACGATGTTTGCATATGGGTTGTTCTTTGTTTGCTCAAGTTCGATTGAATCTTTTTTCGGATTCAATTTATTTTGGATCGCATAGTTGACGTTGATAAATACAGCATCGCCTTCACTGTTTTCATAAGCTTTCGCAGTTAATTCAGGCGCGATTTTTTTGAATTTTAGGTTCTTTGGGTTTTCTTTAATGTTCTTTACTGTTGCGTTGATTGTATCAACCTTTGGATCAAGTTTGATGACACCAGCATTTTGCAGAAGGGCAAGCATACGGCCTTGTTCAGCTACGTTGTTTGTCATGATGATTGTTCCGCCGTTTGGAATATCTTTTACTGATTTGTATTTCTTAGAGTAGATACCGAAAGGCTCAAGGTGAACCGCACCAGCACTCACTAGGTTATAATCTTTGTTTGATTTATTTTCTTCGTTTAAGTAAGGGATATGTTGGAAAAAGTTCGCATCCACTTCTTTTTCAGCTAACGCTTTGTTGTACATTTTATAATCGCTAAGTACTTTCACTTTTAAATCGTAGCCTTTTTCTTTTAGAAGTGGTTTTGCTTCTTCAAGAATTTCGGCATGCGGCGTTTTTGATGCGGCAACCGTAATGGTTTTGCTTTCACTTGCGTTATTAGATGAACCGCACGCAGCTAAAATACCTGCAAATGCTAGAAATAGTGCACTTAAAATCAATTTCTTCATGAATAAATCCTCCCTTAACGTTTATCAATTTTATTTGTAATCAAATCACCGATTATTTGAATAATAAAGACGATGATGAGAATAAACACAGTGGCTACAAGTGTGACATCTGTATTACCAGATTGGTACCCTTCCACATAGGCGAGGTCACCAAGTCCGCCTGCTCCAATTGCACCTGCAATCGCAGTAGAGCCAATTAGAGCAATCGCTGTTACGGTAATACCTGAAATAAGGGCTGGCAATGATTCTGGCAGCAATACTTTGAAAATGATTGTCGATGTTTTTGCTCCCATTGATCGTGCTGCTTCAATGACTCCTTTGTCTACCTCACGCAGTGCAATTTCGACAAGACGTGCATAGAATGGAGCTGACCCTATGACAAGGGCAGGGAGTGCTGCATTTGGACCAAGAATCGTGCCCATAATGAGTTTTGTAAATCCTAATAATAGAATGATTAGAATGATAAAAGGAATCGATCTGAAAATATTGACGACTGCCCCAATGACGGTGTTAATCGGTTTATTTTCCCAAAGACCGCCTTTTCCTGTAAGGAAGAGCAGGAGCCCTAGGATAATCCCGATGACAAAGGCAAATGCCAATGAAATCAGTGTCATATAAACTGTTTCTCCTGTTGCACTCCAGATGACGTCTAAATCAACGTTCGGAAACCATTTCTCAAACATGTGTCATCACCTCGATTTCAACCTGTTTGCTTTGGATATAGGCGATGGCTTTTTCTACCTCGGTCTCTTCTCCATTAATGTGGATAAAGAGTGTTCCAAACGCACCTTCCTGCGTTTGAGAAATTTTCCCTTGAAGAATGTTCACATCGACATGAAACGATCGAATGATTTCTGTGATCAGTGGCTGCTCGGCAGAGTCTCCAATAAAGGACAACCGTACGACCTGACCTTCTTTTACTCGCTCTAGGACGTGCTCGATTGTTTCTTTCGCTTCTTCTGGTTCCGCAAGCTGTTTCACAAATCGCTTCGTCATTTCTTCCTTCGGCTGTCTGAAGACGCGCAATACTTCGCCTTCTTCGACAATACGTCCATTTTCCATGACTGCGACGCGATGACAAATTTTGCGTATGACGTGCATTTCGTGTGTAATGAGCACAATCGTGAGCCCTAGTCGTTTATTAATATCGGCCAAAAGTTCAAGGATTGAATCGGTCGTTTGCGGATCTAGCGCAGATGTCGCTTCGTCACATAGAAGAACCTTTGGATCATTCGCTAATGCTCTCGCAATGCCGACACGCTGTTTTTGCCCGCCGCTAAGCTGAGACGGATACGCATTTTCTTTTCCTTCTAAACCGACCAATTTAATCAGTTCATTCGCACGTTCTCTCCGTTTTGATGTCGGTACCCCTGCGATCTCAAGCGGGAACATAATATTTTGTCTCACCGTTCTTGACCAAAGTAGGTTAAAGTGCTGGAAGATCATGCTGATTTCTTGTCTTGCTTTCCGAAGTTTCGCATTCGATACTTCATTGATCCGGTTGCCTGCCACTTCAACAATTCCTTCTGTTGGCAGCTCCAGACCGTTTAATAGGCGAATAAGCGAGCTTTTTCCTGCACCACTATACCCGATAATTCCGAATATTTCACCTTTATCAATATTCAAGTTGACGTCTTTCACGGCATCAACATTTCCGCTTTTTGAATGATACGTTTTTGATACATTCTGTAAATGGATCACAGTCTGATCACCTGCTTTCTTGCTGAATCTATAGGTTTCCATCACATACGTTATTTATTCTTCTTTCTGTCATGACTCTAGCATGACGCCAGGTCAGTAAAAAAGACCTAACTGCAACGCAAGCAGAAAGGCCTTTTATGTCAATTACGCCTTTCTCTCATCTTTCAAAGCGCTGCGGCTTTGAGTGAATTGGCACCAATTTCAGCTATGCTGACGGTTGCCGGGTTTCATAGGGCACGTCCCTCCACCTCTCTTAATAAGAGAAAATATGTTGTTTTATGTGATGTTCATGTTTTTACTAACGTAGAATATCATGCTATCTGAGATATGTCAACGCTGTAAATCGCTACTAATTTCCAAGTAAACAACTACGTTATTCATTTTACGAAAAACCGTTCGTCAGCCAAAGCACTGCCTCTAGTCTAAGGAGCGCACGGAATGACCCTTTGACTTTGACTTGTCCCCTGCTGATTAACTGCTGTAAGGACATATCTCCATCTAATAATTGTAGAATCTCTTTCCTCTCACCATAAAAGATGAGATCCGATAACTCAATTGCAGGTAGTTTCTTCACTTCACCACGTTCATCCACAATCAATGTACAAGAGTCAGTTTCCGCCTCAAATGTAATCTTCAAGGATGATGATGAGAGCAGCGGTTTTAATAGTAAACGCTGCCCTGTGTTACCATGGGCTTTCACATTTTCCACATGTATAACCTCCCTGTCATTTGGTTATACATAACATTTCTCTACAAACATCTTCTTGTCCTTTATAAATAACTCGACAAATTTTCAAATGAATTTCTTGAAATATGACAAAAAACCGCTTTATTTAGCGGTTTCAATCATTTCATGAAGATATGGAACTGAGTGAAAGGCATAGCCTTTTTGCACCAATTCTCCTTTTTTAAACAGTAGAAAGCAAGGAACACTCTCGATCTCAAATGCTTTTGCAAAACCTGGTGAGTAGTTTAAATTGTTTTCGTAAAATGGTACATCCGGCTGCATGGCGTCTACGACTGCCAGCATTTTCTTTGCCAGCTGGCATGTTCCACAAAACGGTGTATATAAGTATAAAAGAAATAAATCGTCCTCTATCTCTTTGAATTCGTGTTCTTCAATCTCTTTCATATACGTCCACCCTCATAAATATTTCGAATGAACATCAATGTTTGCAGCTAATAGGATAGATGCAATGTGGGCTGACGGTGAAGCGGCCACTTCGCGGTACGTTCTGTCGACAAAAAGATGAAGTGCTTCAGGGAATTCTTTTCGAAATTGCTTCCGCAGTTTGTCGCCTGCATCGTCACTGTCTGCTAGTATGTAAACGTCTTTCCCCACTAAATCGTCCACAAGCTGGTCCAGCTTCGATGTACTGATCGTGCCATTGGTGCAAATGATGGTAACAGGTTCACTTATGACTTCTTTCAGCTTTTGTTTGTCTGTTTTACCTTCTACAATGATGACCTTTTCTATCTCGACATTCATCACGATCACCCGGCCCTTTTGACGTTGATTCACTTCTTCCTTAGATTACAATCTTTCATTCAGGTTGTAAAGATTGGGCGCCTCGTCATCAAAAAGACTGCAGTTTTTGTTCACTGCAGTCTCCTCTGTGATTAGCACCACCCATTTTCATCGTCACAGTCTACATATTTTTCTGTCCCATCGGTCAATGTATCCGTTAGACGATAAAAACGATTTTGATCATAGGAATATCCCGATTTCAGCTCATATTGGTTTTCACTAATCATTGTGCCAATCTCTTCATTTTGATGATAAAGCACCATGCCGCTTTCTTTGAATCGTCCAGTGACATGCTCTGTTATATCCACCTGTTCTTTTTGAAAAGACAAATTGGACACCCCCCATAAAGGTAGAGTGTCCAATTTCACATGAATTAGTCTTCTTTTGTCATTTCTTCATATTGCTCAGCAGTCATTAAGTTCTCGATTTCAGATGCATCAGCTGGTTCTACAACGATCATCCATGCTTTTTCATATGGAGAGTCGTTGACGAATTCTGGGCTGTCATCCAGCTCATCGTTCACTTCGACGATTGTGCCATTGATCGGTGCATAAAGTTCAGAAACTGTTTTCACTGATTCTACACTTCCGAAAGGCTCGTCCGCTGTGATTTTGTCTCCTACTTCAGGAAGCTCAACGAACACGATATCGCCAAGCTCAGATTGAGCAAAATGCGTGATACCGATACGCACCTTATCTCCTTCTACTTTGACCCATTCATGTTCTTCTGAATAACGTAAATCTTTTGGTGTGCTCATTCAATACCCCTCCAGTCTTTTCTTACAATCTATATTGAAGATACCACAATCTGAATGAAAGTTACATCATTTCCAGACGCTTTTAAATGTATCTTCGTTAAATCCAACTGTTACTCGTTTACCGTCTGTTGTAATCGGGCGCTTGATCAGCATTCCGTTAGACGCGAGTAATTCTAGCTGCTCGTCCTCTGACATTGCAGGAAGTTGATCTTTCAGCTGCAGCTCCCGGTATTTTTGTCCGCTTGTATTAAAGAATTTCTTCAGCTCTAAACCGCTTTTTTCGTAAAGGGCTTTTAATGTTTCTTTATCAGGCGTCTCTTCGACGATATGTATGCTGTTGATGTCTTTATTGTGTGCTTCAAGCCACTTTTTTGCTTTTCGGCATGTACCGCAAGATGGGTATTCGTAAAAATCTAAAGCCACCATTTTCACCTCCTGCAAATTGTGACAACATTTTATCACAAAATATTTTAAAAACCTAAATGTATGCTTACAAAAAGGTGCGGAGTGATATCCGCACCTTTTAAGCCATCCTTATACGATATATTTCTCTGCTTCAAAGATTCGTTTTGCCACTTCACGCTTTTTGGCGATGACATTGATTGGAGTAAATCTTGTCAGCTTGCGAAGGGCTGACAGGCTCATGCGGAGTGAATCTCCTTCCTCCATCGCAATCAAGGATTCTTTTGCATGGGCTTCAATCTTTAAGAAAGCCTCCTGCGTGAAAATTTGTGTGTAAGCCAGCTTTTGAGCGTTCTTTTCTGCGCCTGATGCAGCGACTGCCTTTTCCGTACGCAGAATTGCTGATTCAGCAGCAAAAATTTCATTGACGATATCGGCTATGTTCACAAGAATTTCTTGCTCTTTGTCTAAGGTTTTCCCGTATTTCATGGCTGCCATACCAGCCACCATTAAGGCGACCTTTTTCGCATGGACGAGCAAATATTTTTCTTGATCGAGCGGCTGATCGCCTGGCTCTTCCGGCATCATCATCATCAGCTCTTCCTGTAAGGTCTGCGCTTTTTGAAGCAGCGGAAGCTCTCCTTTCATCGCTTTCTTCAAGAATGTACCTGGTACAAGCAAACGGTTGATTTCGTTTGTCCCTTCAAAGATCCGGTTAATTCGTGAGTCACGATAGGCTCTTTCGACCTCGTATTCTTGCATGAATCCATATCCGCCGTGAATCTGCACGCCTTCATCCACAATATAATCTAACGTTTCAGAGCCAAGGACTTTACAGAGAGAACATTCAATCGCATATTCCGCAATGGATTGAGCAATTTGTTTGCCGTCTTTTTGCTCTTCGTCACTTAATAGACCCATCCGCTGTTCAAATAATCCAACCGTACGGTAAACAGCACTTTCCATCGCATAGAGCTTTGCTGACATATTGGCTGCTTTTTCACCAATTAAGCTGAATTGAGAAATTGGTGTTTTGAACTGCTTACGCTGGTTCGCATATTCGGCCGACAATTGAATGACGCGCTTTGATGCACCGATTGTGCCGACTGCCAGCTTATAACGTCCGATATTTAAAATGTTAAAGGCAATCACATGTCCTCTGCCGGCTTCACCGAGCAAATTCTCCTTCGGTACTTGGGCATCTTCAAGAATTAATGTTCTTGTCGATGACCCTTTAATGCCCATCTTTTTCTCTTCAGGTCCCGTTTTGACACCTGGAAAATCCTTTTCGACAATAAAAGCAGAGAAGTGTTCACCATCAATCTTCGCATATACAACAAAGACATCAGCAAATGCGGAGTTTGTGATCCACTGCTTTTCTCCATTGAGGACATAATGGGTACCTGCTTCATTCAGAACCGCAGTTGTTTTTGCTCCAAGGGCATCAGAGCCTGATCCTGGCTCAGTGAGTGCGTACGCCGCAATGGTTTCTCCAGAGGCGAGTCCTGGCAGGTACGTTTCCTTTTGCGCTTGATTTCCGAAGAGCACGATCGGCAGAGAACCAATACCGACATGAGCGCCATAGGAAAGTGAGAAGCTTCCTGCTCTAGCGAATTTTTCAGTAATGATTGCTGAACTGATTTTATCTAATCCAAGCCCGCCGAATTCTTCAGGTACATCGGCTCCTAAAAGCCCAAGCTCTCCAGCCTTTTTGAGAAGCCTGACCGAATGCTCAAACTCATGATTTTCAATTTGATCTATATGCGGAACCACATCTTGTAAAATATAATCCTCTGTTGTCTTTCCAATCATTTGATGTTCATCAGAGAAATCCTCCGGTGTAAAGATATGCTCATAATTCGTCTCATCAATTAAAAAGCTTCCACCCTTTTTTACATCTTCCAATGCTTTCATCCTGATTTCCCCCTTTAGATCAATTCAAAAATGCCTGCTGCTCCCATGCCCCCGCCGATACACATTGTGACAATGCCAAATTGCTCGTTTCGCCGTTTCATTTCATGAATAAGTGACAGCGTTAGTTTCGTTCCTGTACAGCCGAGCGGATGTCCGAGCGCAATTGCCCCGCCGTTGACATTCACTTTTTCTTCATCAATTCCTAAATGGCGAATGACTTGAATTGCCTGAGAGGCAAACGCTTCGTTTAATTCAAACAGTCCAATATCCTTCAGCTCAAGTCCAGCGATTTTCAGCGCACGCGGTATGGCTTCAACCGGACCGATCCCCATCACCTCAGGCGGTACACCGCCAACAGCAAATGCTCTGAATTTAGCGAGCGGCTGAAGAGAAAGTGAGGATGCTTTCTCGCGGTCCATCATCATCACACACGCAGCCCCGTCACTTGTTTGAGACGAGTTCCCTGCAGTCACCGTACCTTTTGTCGAAAAGGCTGGACGCAAAGTGGAAAGAATCTCTTCCGTTGTACCTGCTCTCACACCTTCATCCTGTGAGAACGTGAATTGATGCTCTTCTAATTGATATTGTTCTCCTATCCGCCGGTCTGTTACATCAACGGGCACAATTTCATCAGAAAACTTCCCTTCTTGAAGTGCCTTTGCTGCCTTTTGATGACTCCTCACCGCAAAGGCGTCCTGATCTTGACGTGTGACCTGATACTTTTGCGCCACTTGCTCTGCCGTGTGCCCCATGCTCATGTAGTATTCAGGTGCTTGCTCTGCCAAGAGGGCATTCGGACGAATGGAATGCCCCATCATCGGCACCTGCGACATCGATTCGACTCCTCCGGCTAAAATCGTGTCTGCCTGCCCGAGCATAATTCGTTCACCCGCATAAGCGATAGACTGAAGACCAGACGAGCAGTAGCGGTTTATGGTGATGGCAGGTACCGTATAAGGCAGTCCCGCTAATGCTCCAATATTCCGGGCCACATTTAACCCCTGCTCTGCTTCTGGCGTTGCACAGCCAATGATCAAATCATCTATTTGACCGTCGTATTCACCGGCACGCTTTAACGTTTCTTTTACACATAATGCGCCCATATCATCAGGCCGGACATGTTTTAACGATCCTTTTTTCGCCTTCCCTACTGGTGTTCTTGCGCCAGCGACAATGACTGCTTCTCTCATTTTGACTCCCCCTTAGTTACGTAAAGGTTTTCCTTTGACGAGCATGTGCTGCATACGTGCCTGTGATTTCGCTTCTCCTACAAGACTTAAAAAGGCTTCTCTTTCAAGCTCTAATAAGTATTGCTCCTCTACCTCTGTTCCAAATGGCAGTTTCCCGCCGGAAATGACATGAGCTAATTTTTTTACAATGGTCATGTCATGCTCTGAAATGTATCCAGACAGTCTCATATTTTCAGCAGCCAAAATCATCGCTGCATAGCCTGTTTCTCCCATGACCGGCACCTTTTGCTTGAGCGGCGCGCGATAACCGGCTTCATCAAGAGAGAGCACCAGTTGTTTTGCATCATAGATCAGGTGATCCCCGTTCATACTAATTCGGTCGCTCACGCGGAGCATGTTCATATCCCGCGCTTCCTCAGCTGAAGTTGATACTTTTGCCATTGCAATTGTTTCAAATGTTTTTAGCGTGGCATCCTGTATAGCCGTCTGCGACGGCTTCGCTGATCCTTGCAGGTGACGAAGATATAATTCTTTATTTCCACCGCCCCCTGGAATCAGTCCAACTCCCGCTTCCACAAGTCCCATGTAAGTTTCGCTGGACGCCTGTATAGCCGCTGCCGGCAGACAAACCTCCGTACCGCCTCCTAATGTCATCCCAAACGGTGCGGCTACAACTGGGCGGTCGCTATATTTCACCTTCATCATCGCCTGCTGGAAGCGCCTGATCACAAAGTCAATTTCAAAGAAATTGTCGTCCTGTGCTTCCATTAAAATCAGGGCAAGGTTGGCGCCAACACAGAAGTTCTTCCCTTGGTTTCCGATGATAAGCCCTTTGTAATTCTTTTCCGTCTCATCAACAGCGCGATTGATCATATCAATGACATCTAGTCCAATGGCATTGCTTTTAGAGTGAAATTCGAGCAAGGCGACATCATCACCAATATCAATCAGGCTCGCACCAGAATTTTTGAAGATGACGTCCTGTTTCTTTTTCAATCTAGCTAAAGAAATATGTTTGTCGTTCCATTTTTCCTGTACGTAAGCCCCATCCTGATAAAACGCACGCTCACCATCAGCATTCTCTTGATAGAATGTGTCGTGTCCTTTTGACAGCATGTCTTGCACCCATGCTGGGATGCTGTGGCCTTCTGCTTCCATGCGCTCGGCGGCTTTTTTGACGCCTATTGCATCCCACAGCTCAAATGGGCCTTGCTGCCAGCCGAATCCCCATTTCATTGCGTTATCGATGGACTGAATATCATCCGCAATTTCGCCTTTTAGATGCGCTGAATAAAGAAGTACGGGCGCTGTCATATTCCAAAGCAATTGCCCTGCACGGCCATCTTGATAAATAAGCGCTTTCAACTTTGCTTTTGTTCCCTTTTGCTGTTTCGCCATCTCAATGCCTGGATCTTTGAGCTTTGTGCGCTCTCCATATGTGAGCGTCACTGGGTCAAGCTCTAAAATGACCTTGCCATTTTTTTGATAAAATCCTTGTCCTGCCTTGCTGCCAATCCATCCTTTTTCAAGCATTCTTTCAATAAACTCAGGCAGCTGGAAAATCTCTTTTTCCTTTCCTTCTACCTGTTCATAGACGTTTCGTGCCACATGAGAAAATGTGTCAAGCCCCACTACATCGAGTGTACGGAAGGTCGCACTTTTCGGTCTTCCAATGAGGGGTCCTGTGACTGAATCCACTTCTCCAATGGTGTATTTGTTCTCAAGCATTTCACGCACTGTGACAAGAAGCCCATACGTGCCAATGCGGTTTGCAATAAAGTTCGGTGTGTCTTTAGCTTCAACCACACCTTTGCCGAGTACATCCTCGCCAAACGTTTTCATAAATGACAGTACTTCTGGATCTGTTTCTTGAATAGGAATGATTTCTAAGAGCTTTAAATAACGAGCTGGGTTAAAAAAATGTGTGCCTAAAAAGTGGCGTTTAAAATCATCTGATCGCCCTTCTGCCATTTTTTCAACCGAAATACCAGATGTATTGCTCGAAACGATGCTTCCTTCTTTGCGGTGTTCGTCGATGAGAGAGAATACGTGTTGTTTTATGCTGAGCTTTTCAGTGACGACTTCAATGATCCAGTCAGCATCGTGTAATAAGGAAAGGTGGTCTGTGAGATTTCCCGGTGTGATGTATGATAGGTTTTTTGCTGAAGTAAGAGGTGCTGGCTTTTGCTTTAACAATTTTTTCATCGCTTCTTGACTTAATCGATTCCGAACACTAGGGTGATCAAGCGTTCTCTTTTTCGCCGTTTCTTCCTTTGTCAGTTCATTTGGCACAATATCTAGCAGTGTTACTGGTATCCCGATATTGGCTAGATGCGCAGCAATGCCTGAGCCCATGACACCTGAACCAATGACAGCCGCCTTGCGAATATGTTTGCCCATAAATATCCCCCTAAACATTTTGAATGAACAGTCATTCATTTTTTGTCCAAAAAAAAGCAATGCCTCTTTCTTTATCTTAAAAGATTTTCCGAAACAGTTCAATAGCGGATTTCAAAAATTTACACATTCTCATGTGCCTTATTTTGCGGTGTATGAATTAAAGATCAAAGGGAATTGTAAGAATGGAGGTGATGTCCACATGTCTCGTTTGAAGAAAAACCCATCGAAAGCAGGCGTAAGTGCTGCAAGTGTAAAAGGAAACGCAGGTCCATCACAGGAAGCAGACCTAGGCGGGAAAAAAACCAGTCAAAATCAGCAATATAAAAAGAATCAGTAAGGAAACAAAATCGTAAGGAGGAACACATGTTGAACAATCAGCCAATGAATATGCCCCCAGAAGTCATTTCAGTGAAGGATTCCTTGTACTTAGAGGATATGCTCAACTGGAACTTGATCGCCATGAAAAAGGCTCATTTTATGGCCGAGCATTGCCAGGATCAAACATTGAAACAAGAATTAAATCAAGTTGGCCAAATGCATCATCAGCATTACACACAAATTCTTCAGCATTTAGGCAGCTCAGGGCAAGGCCAGTCTACTGGCTTTATGCAATAGGAGGAAAAAACATGGAACAGCAAAACCAACAAAAAATCGGGAATCCACAAACCCCGGTTCCCACAACTACAAACATGAACGATCGTGATTTCGTTACAGATCTCTTGTCTACTGAAAAATACATGACAAGTGGATACAACACAGCGCTCAATGAATTCAGTCATGAATCTCTTTACCAGGATATTCAGCGAATTGCGCTGGAAACACAGAAAACACAAAGACATTTATATGATGTCATGTTCCGATATGGCTGGTATTCTGTTGAAGCGGCTGATCAGCAAAAGCTCCAGCAGACACACCAGAAATTCCAGCAAACACTGACAGATCAATCTCCGTACGGATCATCACAAATGTCATAAGAAAAAAACTGCCAGTCTGATGCTGGCAGTTTTTTAACGGTCTTTATTGGCGCGATGAGCTTCGTTCAACTGTTTGATTCGTTGAATCGTGTGTTTGATTTCTTCTTTTGCTTCTGGATACGTTTCATTGAAATGCTTTGCTAGCGGCGGCATGCTTTTGGCAATATGAGAGTAGATCACCCATTGTTTCACATCTTGTTTCAGCTCGTCTGTTGATTCACCGAGCAGCAGCTCTGTATATTTATCAAGCAAGCCTTCCAGCTTTTCTTCTAATTCATTTCCCATTGATATTCCGCTCCTTTTTCAGAAAAAAGCCTGACTCTGTGAGACACAGATGTCAGGCTTTTGACATACGATTATCTTGCAGCAAGAAATGTTTCAGCTTGCGCTTGCTGCACAATACAGCGTCCTCTACCGTGCGGAATACATAATGGTGTTCCAAATAGAGGATCTGTTGTCACTTGGCAATTCATATCAAAGACATTTTTCACGAGATCACAATTAATCACTGTTTCTGGTCTGCCTTCTGC
The DNA here is from genome assembly GCF_001518755.1 of Bacillus sp. AM 13(2015). Classification (NCBI taxonomy): domain Bacteria; kingdom Bacillati; phylum Bacillota; class Bacilli; order Caryophanales; family Bacillaceae; genus Bacillus; species Bacillus sp. AM 13(2015). The sequence goes on from NZ_LKCP01000036.1 coordinate 27,166, forward strand.
ATAAATTGACTTGTCTTTAATCGCGACAAGATGATGAGCATATCTGCATGCGAGATTGAGATCATGAAGAACCATCACAATCGTGCGCTGCTCTTTCTCATTTAAATCAAACAGAAGGTCCAAAATTTCGATTTGATGCGTCATGTCTAAATATGTCGTCGGCTCATCTAACAAAATAATATCGGTCTCTTGGGCCAGCGTCATCGCAATCCATGCACGCTGCCTTTGTCCACCTGATAATGAATCAACGGTCCGATCAGCAAGGTCTTCCATCTTTGTTGACTTCAATGCGCGATTCACTGCTTCTTCATCTTGCTTCGACCACTGCTTCAGCCAATTTTGATAAGGATATCTGCCTTGCTTCACTAACTGATGCACAGTTAATCCTTCTGGCGCTTCTGGTCCTTGTGGAAGAATAGCGAGCTGTTTCGCTACTTCTTTTGTTGGTAATTTTGCAATGGAATGACCTTCAAGCAGGACAGAACCACCCATTGGCTTCATGAGACGGGCCAAAGAGCGAAGTAGCGTGGATTTACCGCATCCATTACTGCCAATAAATACTGTGATTTCACCCTTAGGGATTGATACATTTAGTTCATCGATGATCATTGTTTCTCCGTAGCCTAAGCTTAAACCTTCAGTAGAAATGGCACTCATTCCGCTCAAACGCTCCTTTTCTCATCCAAATTTTTATATGAAATATCGTCTATGTACAGACGTAAAAGATCACTTATCTCAATTTAGTGTATCAGATTTAAGTGATCTTGAAAATCATTTTCAATTAAAAAATGAGAAAGTCTCGTTTATTTCTTCCTTTGGAATGTACGTTTGGTCCCATCCTCGAGCTTCAGATCGATCTGAATCCGCTGATAATCATCATCTAAATTAAAAGCAGCTAATAGTTCATTTACATACGCTTCATTGATCTTTGCACTAGGAATCGACATATCATTCAGCTTCATCTTCATCTCGCGCAAGGCTTCTTCCCCTTCATAGCGGACCCCATTCATATGATCACGAATGATTGCCTCCTCTTTGCCTCTTGCCTGACGGTAGGTCGCTTCGTATAATTCGTTTTTCTGTCCATATTGTACATGCAGATGCAGATGCTGAAATGGCAGTTCCTTCATTTGAACAGCTGACAGACTTTCTGCCTCTGCTTCATGTGTTTGTTGTAATGGTTCAATTGATTGACAGCCGGACAGCATAAAGAGCAACACTCCTATTTGTCCCGCCTTCTTCCAACACATCATGTGTTTCCTCCTATTTCACAGCATCGCTTTTTATTCTTCTCCAGGCTCCTTTTTGTTATTCAATAAAACATCTCACTATGATAAATTTAAACAAAAAGGAGAACCGGATGATGAAAAAAACAGCCATTGTAACTGGTGCCAATAGCGGCTTTGGCAAGCTCATCACGATGCGTCTCGCCAAGCAGGGCTATACAGTGATTGCCAGCGTCAGACAGGAAACCAATGCAAAAAAGCTCGCTGAAGAAATCGAGCAAGCCTCTTTATCCGGCATGATACATATTGAAGCGTTAGATGTGACGGATACGCAGTCGATCCAAGCATTTCAGAAGAAACTTCATGCCTATGCACCTATTACCCTGCTTGTGAACAATGCGGGAACAGCCTTTGCTGGTTTTGCGGAAGAGATTCCTGTTGACACGTACCGCCAGCAATTTGAAGTGAATGTCTTCGGTGTGATGGAAATGACCCAAGCAGTCCTGCCGTTTATGACGAGCGGCGCAAAGATTTTCAATATGAGCAGTATCAGCGGATTAATGGGAATGCCTGCACTTTCTCCATATGTATCGTCTAAGTTTGCGTTGGAAGGCTATACAGAAAGCCTACGGATTGAACTAGCTTCGTTCGGTATCCAGGCGGCCTTAATTGAGCCGGGCTCTTTCCAAACAAATATTTGGAATACCTCCATGAACGAGCAAATGATTCAGCCAGCAGAGGGATCGAAATACATAAAACTCTATCAAAAGATGATGGCCCATATTGATACCCAGAAATCCAACTATGGAGATCCTCGTGAAGTGGCAGAGCTTGTTGTTCGGTTAGCAGAGAAGAAGCGGCTGAAACGGCTGAGATATCTTGTTGGAAAAGGCGTACGACTTTCATTCACAGCAAAACAGCTTCTGCCGTGGAACATGTGGGAACACCTCATACTGCGTACACTCTCTTCAAAAAAATAAGCACAAAAAAACAGGTGGATATGTTGACATCCACCTGTTTTTTTCATTTATTCGCTCTCTGACTGCCCAAGGGTAATATCTAGATTTTTGTTCTTTCCTTCACGGATGACAGTCATTGTGGTTTTATCGCCGACTTTTGTTTCTTTGTAAAGAATTTCTTTCAGCTGAGAGCTGTTCACTACGTCTTTCCCTTTGAACTTGATGATGACATCTCCAGATTTTAAGCCTGCTTTTTGAGCAGGTGAACCTTTTGAAACATCCTTTACGTAAATGCCTTTGCCGATTTGTTTATCAAATAAGCCGAGCGTATTTTCCTGATACGTCTCAGGCACTTGCTCAAGGTCAATCATTTGTACGCCAAGGTATGGACGTTCAACTTTTCCATTTTTCAACAGCTCATCTACAATCGGTTTGACATCGTTACTTGGGATCGCAAATCCGAGTGATTCCACACCGCTTTCGCTGATTTTCAAGCTGTTAATACCAATGACTTGACCATCTGTATTGATCAGTGGCCCCCCGCTGTTTCCTGGGTTAATGGCTGCATCTGTTTGCAGTACATTCATCTCCACTGTACCAGATGACGTATTTGCTTCAACAGTACGATCAAGACCACTAATGATTCCTTCTGTCACAGTACCTGAAAACTGTGCACCTAGAGGATTCCCAATGGCAATGACTTTATCTCCAGCACGAAGCTTAGAAGAATCACCAAAGCTTGCCACTTTATCAATGCCGTCTGCATTGATTTCAACAACGGCTAAATCTGTCATGACATCACTGCCGACAAGCTTTGCGTCTTTTGTTTTTCCATCATATAGTGTGACCTTTAATTTATTGGCACCTTCGACAACGTGGTTATTTGTAATAATGTACGCTTTTTTGCCATCTTTTTTGAAAATGACACCAGAGCCTGTTCCAGCTTCAGCTTCTGTTTGATCACCGCTCAAGCCAAACGAATTTTGTGTAGATTGATAGTTTGAGACACCTACAATGGTGGGCTCTAAATCTTCTACCATATCAGCAACATTTGTGGCATTGGTGATTTGTTTTGTCGAGAAATTATCTGAGGACTGCCGGCAGCACTTGATGCGGTCTGCGTTTGCGTGTTGGCAGCTGTATCCTGTGACTGCGGCAAAAGCGGTGTAATGCCAAGTACAAGACCCCCGCCAATAATTCCTCCAAGAATCGGGCTGAGCCATGCCGCCTTCCGCTTTTCTCCTTTTTTGACGCACGGTCATCCACCATTTGAGAAGAATGATTTGTCACACTCTCCTGCGCGGCAGATGCTTCGTTTTCATGCTGGTGTAAAACGAGTTCCTTCTCTTTTTCTGGTGCGTCTATTTGTTTCTCATTCTCTTGATGGGTATCTTCTTGATGGTTCATTTCATTGTCTTGATTCGTGTTTTCTGGATGATTCATCTTATTCTCTTCATCTTCTCTTCGGAAATCCATCGCTTGCACTCCTTTACATCATGTTTCATTTCATATGTCTAGATAGGACTCAGGTCCTCTTAATGGAAAGATCATTGAAAAATACTTTATGGCAATATGTCAAATTATATAATACTTATTCATAGAAAAAAAGCAAGGTGCGCACATTGATGAAAAGCACCTATTCATCCGCCTTTTGTCTATGCCCTTTTTTCCCTTGACCTTATCATAATCAAACATTATGGGATAATGATGAGAAGAATATGTGAAATTGTGAAAAAAGCATGTGATTGTTGACATGCCGCCTTTGTATCCCGTTATAATGACGTTGAGAGGATGTGGAAGACTTTGTCGTACACCATTTATTTAGTTGAAGATGAACAAAACTTAAATGAACTGTTAACCAAATATTTAGAGAGTGAGAATTGGAATGTCTCCTCTTTTTTAACCGGAGAAGCGGCACGCGAGGCAATGAACAAGCCGCCGCATCTATGGATTTTAGATATCATGCTGCCTGATACAGACGGCTACACCCTCATTAAAGAAATCAAAGCCGCATCACCTGACGTACCGGTCATTTTCATTTCAGCACGTGATGCCGATATCGACCGTGTCCTCGGTTTAGAGCTGGGAAGCAGTGATTATATTGCGAAGCCGTTTCTTCCGCGTGAGCTGATCATTCGGGTACAAAAGCTGCTGGAGCTTGTGTATAAAAACAGTGATACCCCGCAGCAGCAAAGTGTCACAACCGTTTCTTCTTATGTCATTCATGAGGATGTAAGAGAGGTGTATGAAGAGGGTCAGCTCATTAACTTAACTTCTAAGGAATTTGACTTGCTGCTTTTATTTACACATCACCAAGGACATGCTTTTTCTCGTGAAGATATCCTCGTCAAAATTTGGGGACACGATTACTTCGGGACAGATCGTGTAGTCGATGACCTTGTTAGACGGCTGCGCAAAAAAATGCCCGACTTAAAGGTCGAGACCATCTATGGATTCGGTTATAGGATGCTAAAAGGATGAAGAACAAACCGCTCGCTTTTCAAATTTGGGTTGTGATCTCTGGCATTTTGCTCACCATTTCCATTGTCCTGATCATTCTATTTTCTAATACATTACGTGACTTCTTCACAAATGAAATTTATAAAAATATTGAAAATGAACAGCAAGTGCTGACAGAATATCCATTAAACCGAGACGGCTCGCCAAAGTCGACACCGGAAAACCGCTCCGTGCAGCACATTTTGATTCCGTCAAATGAATTAGATCAAATGGCGCAGTTTTTTCCGCATGCCTTTATTGAGAAAATCCAATCGTTTGTGAAAAAACAAAAAAGCGCAACGAAACGGTATTCTGAAGAGGTGAACGGCCAGCATATCTTTTTTGTCATCAAAAAGGTATCATCAGGCAATACACCATATATTCTTCTATCCTATGCACCAGATTCTTATCGAGACGACCTGTCCTTTACGCTGTTTAAACAGCTGATCTTTATCTTAGGCACCGTTATTTTACTAAGCTGGATTCCATCGATTTGGCTTGCCCGCTATTTATCCCGACCAATCGTTGCGTTTGAAAAACACGTCAAACGGATTGCACAAGAGGACTGGGACGATCCTGTCATCGTTGACCGGCAAGATGAAATTGGCAAGCTTGGTCATACCATTGAAGAAATGAGACAAAAACTCATTCAAAAGGATGAAACAGAACGGACACTTTTGCAGAATATTTCACATGACTTAAAAACACCTGTCATGGTCATCCGCGGCTACACGCAGTCCATTAAAGATGGTATTTTTCCTAAGGGAGATCTTGAACAAACGGTGGAAGTCATTGAAGGTGAAGCGGAAAAGCTTGAGAAGAAAATCAAGGATCTGCTGTACTTAACTAAGCTTGATTATTTATCAAAACAACATCCCGCACATTCTTCCTTCCTACTCAGTAATACGATGCTGGAAGTGGTCGACCGAATACGCTGGTCGAAAAATGAATTGCAGTGGAACGTGGACTTAGATGATGAGGCTGCTCTTGAAGGCGATCCAGAACAATGGAGCAAATTATTTGAGAATGTACTAGAAAATCAACTTCGCTACGCAAAAAGTAAGATTGATATTCAGATGAAACAGGAAGAGGATCAAATCCGCATTGTTATTCGAAATGACGGTCCTCCAATTGAAGAACATATGCTGTCCAACCTATACGAACCTTTTAGTAAGGGAAAAAAGGGCGAATTCGGTATTGGATTAAGCATTGTCAAAAGAATCCTTTCAATGCATCAAGCGTCCATATCTATTGAAAATGATGATCTAGGTGTACGTTATACAATCATAGTTCCAAAGAAGAGACTGTAGGTTTTTGACCGCAGTCTTTTTTAGATGAATGAATACCCATTGAAATCACGGTATGTGGCTTTGATCTTTTTGCCAGCTTGATACATCCATTTCTTTTCAATGGTTGTCTCTTTCGGCATTTTGACTTTTTCTACTTGAATCCCTTTTGTTCGCAAGCGTCTAATCATATCATCAATTTCTCTCATGGAACATCATCCTTTCACATATTTTGACCAGTTGGTCACCTTACTTTATAATATAAAGAATTACACTGTAAAAAACAAGTTACAATCTGATTAATTTTTGAAAACTTTCGTCGTTTATGACCGATAAGTCATATCTCTTTGCGCACGTTTCCTAAGACATTTGTCTCTCGGTAAGAAAGGATGACATTCATATTGAAAAAGAAAGAAAAAATGATCATTGAGGCTGGCATGAAATTATTTGCCAGCAAAGGCTACAACACAACGTCTGTTCAGGAAATTGCGGATGAATGCCACATGTCAAAGGGTGCTTTTTATCTTTATTTTAAATCAAAGGAAGCATTGCTCATTTCGATCCTTCATTACTATTACGATAAGGTATTTACCCGGATTCATGAGGTTCAAACAGAGGGCGGCACACCAAAAGAAGCCTACCGCAAACAGCTCACTGTCTATTACGATAATATTTTGCAGCAAAAGGATTTTATTAAAATGCAGCTGAGCGACAGGGCGCTTCCACTGAATGAAGAAACGCAGCAGCTCGCAAAACAAATTAGGCTTGCGACCATCCAGCTTCACATTGATAACATTAAACAAGTATATGGAGATGCTGCAATTCCTTATATGGCTGATTTATGTTTGACGATTGAGGGCATGAGCCACGTTTATTTCGAGCTGGCGATTTTATATGATTTTCAGCTGGAAGCAGAAGAACTTGCCACAACCATGATTCATCGTATCGATGATTTGATGGGCGGTATGATGAAGCGAAATGACCTTCCTCTCATTTCTGTAGATCAAGCGAGCGATTGGTTTGGCCCGATTTATGAACGGTCATTCGATCCGCTCACAGAATCTCTTTTAAAGGAATTAAGAGAGATTGCTGAATCACAATATGAAGTGAAGAACGAACCTGAATTATTTGAAGCGCTTGGCATACTAGAAAATGAATTAAACAAACAAAAACCAAGACAAGTCATCGTGAAAGGCATGCTGTACCAATTAAAATTATACGCACCGCTTCAAACCAACTCTGAGTCACTTTTGCGTATTTTGAAAGAGGATCATTTGTAAACACATCACTTTTAATGAAAAAAACCAGGGGCAGCCGCCCCTGGTTTCTTATTTTGCTTTCGGTGTCACCATTTCTTCTGGTTTCACAAATTGCTCGAACTGCTCCTCTGTTAGCAGCTCTAATTGAAGTGCTGCTTCTTTAAGTGTTAATCCTTCTTTGTGAGCAAGCTTCGCAATTTTCGCTGCATTTTCATATCCGATGTGCGGGTTAAGTGCCGTCACAAGCATCAATGAATTGTTCAAGTTTTTCTCAATTGTTTCTAGGTTTGGTTCGATTCCAACTGCACACTTGTCATGGAATGAGTTCATGCCGTCAGCAAGTAGTTCAACTGATTGCAGGAAGTTATAAATGATGACTGGCTTGAATACGTTCAGCTCAAAGTTTCCTTGGCTTGCCGCAAAACCGATTGTGGCATCATTCCCCATGATTTGTGCTGCAATCATAGTTAAAGCTTCACTTTGAGTTGGGTTGACTTTTCCTGGCATAATAGAGCTTCCCGGCTCATTTTCAGGAATGATCAATTCGCCAATTCCACAGCGTGGGCCACTTGCAAGCCATCTCACATCATTGGCAATTTTCATTAAATCAGCTGCAAGTGCTTTTAAGGCACCGTGTGCATACGTAATTTCATCATGGCTTGTCAGCGCATGGAATTTGTTTGGTGAAGAATTGAATGTTTGACCTGTCAGCTGGCTGATTTCCTCAGCAACATATTGACCGAACTCAGGATGTGCGTTAATGCCTGTACCAACAGCAGTTCCGCCAATGGCTAATTCTCTCATTTTTTCAGTTGATTCTAGAATCATTTCTTTTGAACGGTCCAGCATGTATACCCAGCCACTAATTTCTTGACCAACTGTCAGCGGTGTTGCATCCTGCAAGTGCGTACGGCCGATTTTCACAATCTCTTGATACGCTTTTGCTTTCTCATCAAGAGTTGTTCTTAACTGGTCAATAGCAGGCAGCAACTTTTTGTACACAGCTAAAACAGCTGCCACGTGCATAGCCGTTGGGAATGTATCGTTTGAGCTTTGGCTGCGGTTAACGTCATCATTCGGGTGAATGCTGAACTCACTATTTTTATCTTTCAAATAAGCAGTTGCTCTATTTGCAACGACTTCGTTCATGTTCATGTTACTTTGTGTTCCACTACCTGTCTGCCAAACAACAAGCGGGAAATGCTCGTCATACTTTCCGCTGATGATGTCATCACATACAGCAGCAATTGCTTCTGCTTTTTCGCTTTCAAGGTTGCCAAGACGCTCGTTGGCAATCGCTGTGCTACGTTTCAAAATTGCAAACGCATTCACAACTTCCTTTGGCATTTTCTCAGAACCGATTTTGAAATTTTCTTTGCTTCGTTGTGTTTGTGCACCCCAGAACTTGTCCTTCGGCACTTTGATTTCGCCCATTGTATCTTTTTCGATTCTAAATTCCGTCATTATGTATCCCTCCATAGCTTCTCATCACTCAACTCTATTCTATACAAAAAACGAAAATCCTTTAAGCGTTTTCAATTAAAATTTTATCTTTATTTTAATTTTAGTTCAATATAAACGCGAACATCCTTCGAATATTTGTATTTTGGGTTCGTTTTTCCGTAGTCCTTTGATGTATAAGTCACCTCATAATGCTTGTCAAACGACTGTAGAATACGGTCGATCTCCTCTTTTGTTCCTGCTAAACGAATCTGTGCCATCTTGTTTCCTCCAAAACCCTCATTCTTTCTTTTACCACAAAATAATGTAACACAGAATATTGTTTTTTCAAGCAGGTAATGCTAAGAAAAAGATTTGAGGCGGGTGATCCGAATGAATCAAACTCCATTAAAAGAGCACTTATACGATAACCTCTCCGTCATTCTTCCACAATTAAAAGAAATGGACGACTTGGTTCATGAGAAAAAAACGTTGCCTCACGGACAGGTTGTTTACTATTTATACATAAAAGAAATGAACGAAACGATGGAGATTCAAACCTTTTTAAAGCTGCTTCTCCAAGATCATACGTCTCTCACAAAAGAGAAGCTGGAATCCAATTTATCGATGATGACCACCCGTTCGGTGAAGACTTCTGAGGAATTGGTCGCTGCGATTTTTGATGGGCATTGCGTGGTACTGATTAACGGTTTTCAGCATGCGTACATTTTAGAAACGCATGGAACGAAGAAACGCAGTATAGGGGATGCTACCTCTGAAACAGTTGTGAGAGGACCGAAAATTGGCTTTATTGAAGATTTAGATACGAACTTAGCTCTTGTAAGACAGCGCTTGAAAAACCCCGATCTTAAAACCGTCGACATGAAGATTGGTCAAAAGAAGTACACCCAAGTGACCATCATGTACATAGATGGCATGGCTCAATCGTCTGTTTTAAAAGAAGTGAAAAAACGACTCAAGCAAGTCACCATTGATGATATACAAGACTCTGGGGTTCTTGAGGAACTGATTGAAGACAATGTGTACTCTCCTTTTCCGCAAATCCAAAACACAGAACGACCGGATAAAGTGGCGTCTGCTTTAAATAATGGACGTGTCGCCATTTTTGTTGATCATTCTCCTTTTGTGTTAATTGTACCTGCTTCTCTCGCGACGATTATGCAATCACCTGATGATTATTATGAAAGGTGGATCGCCGCCTCTCTCATTCGGATGCTACGGTTTACCTCTATCTTTCTGACATTATTTTTATCAGCCATTTATATTGCGCTTGTGTCCTTCCATCAAGGACTGTTACCAACAACACTGGCTATTTCGATCTCAAGTACAAGAGAAAATGTCCCATTTCCTCCTATTGTGGAGGCACTCATTATGGAAATAACGATTGAGCTGCTGCGGGAAGCGGGTTTAAGGCTGCCAAATCCGCTCGGTCAAACGATTGGACTTGTAGGTGGAGTTGTCATCGGACAGGCGGCCGTTCAGGCTCATATTGTGAGCTCAATCATGGTGATTATCGTCAGTGTGATTGCCCTTGCGTCCTTTACTGTTCCTCAATACGGGATGGGCATGTCGTTCCGCGTGCTCCGCTTTGTGTCTATGTTTACGGCAGCTACTTTGGGTTTATATGGGATTGTGCTGTTCATGCTCGTTCTCCTTACTCATTTAACACGGCAAAAAAGTTTTGGTACGCCTTATTTTTCACCAGATTTTGTGTTCAGCTATAAAAATGAAGACAATTCCATCATTCGATTGCCTTTGAAAAATCAAAAGAAAGGAGAACGATATGGTCAATCATAAAGAGTCGATCACCAGCTATCAGGCAAGTGCCATTATTGCCAATACAACATTAGGTGCCAGTATGATGATTCTGCCAAGAGCAATGGCTCAAGCTGCAGCTACACCTGACGGCTGGATTGCGCTCTTGCTCATGAGTGCCATTTACATTGTATTTATTTTTGCGAATGTCCTTATGATGAAAAAAGTCCCCTTCTCCTCTTACTATGATTATACAAATGAGGGTCTTGGAAAGTACATTGGCGCTCTTGCTAACATATTGATTATTATTTATTTTCTTGGCGTTGCCAGCTATGAAGTACGAGCGATGTCGGAAATGGTGAAGTTTTTTTTGCTTCAAAACACACCTGTAGCAGTGACAATGATCAGCTTTATTTTGGTTGGCCTTTATCTCGTAGTCGGTGGGATTGGTGATTTTGCCAGACTGTGCCCCTTTTTCCTCATTGTCACCTTGATTATCTTATTTGTTGCATACGGACTCAGTGTTCAAGAATTTAAGTTAGATAACCTCCGGCCTGTTTTAGGAGAGGGATTCTCCCCTGTCTTCAAATCCCTTAACGCATCAGCCATTTCGTTTGTTGGCATTGAAATGATACTGTTTATGCCTGTCTATATGAAAACGCAAAAACACACCTTTGCTTATGGCGCAGTCGGCTTTTTGATTCCTGCGATCATCTATATTTTCACCTATATTCTTGTCGTTGGTGCGTTCACGGTGAAAGAAACAGCGACTTTGACTTGGCCGACGATTGCCTTATTTCAATCGTTTGATATACAAGGAATCTTTATTGAGCGAATCGAATCCTTTTTGCTCATCGTTTGGCTTGTTCAACTTTATACGAGCTTTGTAGGATATACGTTTTTTGCTGCAATGGGGTTATCAAAACTCACAAAATTCCCTAAAAAGATCGTGCTCGCGCTGATGGGAATTGTCATCTACTTTGCCGCCATTTTCCCAAAGGATGTTGATACAGTGCGCAATTATTTAACGTATGTAAACCATTTATTTTTCCTTTTATTCGGTATCCTCCCGTTTCTCTTATTTATCATCGTGTTTTTGAAAAGGAGGCGGAAAACAGCATGAAAAAGAAGAAGGTCTTTGCATTACTCGCCCTTGTTCTATTAAGTGGATGCTGGGATAGTACCAATATTGAGGAGCTCAACATGGCGATTGGTTATGGCTTAGATAAAGGAGATAACGGTCATAAGCTGAAAATATCTATGCAAGTCCTTGTTCCTCAAAAAATTGAACAGGAATCCAGCGTAAAAGACCCAACAAAGATTATTGAAACTAGCGGTGATTCCGTGCATCAAATATTCCGAACAACGACTCTCAAAAGCCATCGGATTTTCGCCCAGCAGCTGAGGGTGTATTTATTTTCTGAGGAGCTTATCAATGAAAATAATTTCGACCTCGTCATCAATCAATTTATTCGCGACAATGAAACGCGGAGAGGAAGCCTTGTCTTTATGACCGCTGAAAAGCCTGGAGACTTGCTGAAAATCAATGATGATGGGCAGCCTGCTTCTTCTACATTATATGATATTTCGGGGAATACAAAATCGACCATCCGTATGTTAAAGCCTGTTTCATTAGGAGATATTTCTACTGCTATGCAAAACAACGTATCTTTTGCTGTTCCAAAAGTCAGTGTGGATCAAGGGAAATTAATACTCGACGGTGCCTCTATTATTAAAAACAAACGATTTCTCACCGACATCTCTCCGTTAGCCGTGCAGTCATACAACCTATTGACAGGGGAAGGAAAAGGTGGAGTCATTGAATTTAAATATGACCACAGCATCTATTCTTATGAAATATTTAAACTGAAACACAACATTGAAACGAAGAAAACAGCCAGCGGAAGATATCAATTTGATGTATCCGTAGAACTTGATGGAAGATTATCTGAGGATTGGAATGAGCGTGAGAATGCATTTAATGAAAAGTATCTTCAAGAGATTGAGGGTGCAGTGGAGCGTCAATTAAAGAAAACCGTAAAGGATTTCATTGGGGAATTACAGCATGAGATCAAAGCAGATATTTGCGGGTTTTCTCAAAAAGCGAGTATTGCGTATCCGAAGGACTTTCGAAAAGAAGCGAAGCATTGGGATGAGATTTTTAGTGAATCGGACATTCGTTACAAGGCAAATGTGAAAATCCGTGACTTCGGGACTAAGGGCGCAACACAATCTTTATAGAGTATGTTAAAATGGTAAGAAAAAAAGGGTGTCAATCATGAAACGAGCTTTACTTTCGGCCGGCATTCTATTTTTGATTCTAGGGATACTTCTGTTAATCGTTGTATTTATGCAATCAAAAGAAGATTTCTTCATTGAAGCCGACAGCTTTTCAAGCACATTTTTGATCGTGGTTTATTATGGACAAACCCCTGCGCTCCTTCTGTTGGGAGGCGGATTATTCGTCGGACTTTCACAGATCATTGATTTGCAGGAAAAAAAAGCGGCAGCAGCAAAGGAGAGCGTAAAGCTTTTATCCGAAATGAAGAAAACCCTGGAAGAAAAATCGGCCAAGGAGCAGGAGGCTTTTCCAGTTCCTGAGCTCCATCAACTATCCGAACGTCCGATCACAGGACAGAAGGACTAATTTTACGCATGTTCTAGCAGCTTTCACTTGAAAGCTGTTTTTTTATTGAATCAGCTTATGGCGGTGGGCATACACAGCCGCTTGCGTTCGATCTTCCACATCAAGTTTGGAAAGAATGTTGGTAATATGGGTCTTCACCGTTTTAATTGTAATAAATAATTCCTCGGCAATGACCTTATTCGATTTCCCATCAGCAATCAGCTTCAAGATCTCCATTTCTCTTGCTGTTAATGAATCGTGAAGGATAGACCCATTTGATGAATGACGGAGTTTATTCATGACCTTTCCTGCCACTTTCGATTCAAGTCTTGGTTCGCCGATGCTTGCAGATCTGATGGCATCCGCAATTTCTCCTGCCTTGGATGTTTTTAATAAATAGCTTAAAGCACCCGCTTCAATCACAGGATAGACTTTATCATCGTCAATAAAGCTCGTCAGAACAATGATCTTGGCATCTTCAATTTCCTGACAAATTCTTTTCGTTGCTTCTATGCCATCCATCCCTTCCATGACGAGATCCATTAAAATCACATCTGGCCTTAATTCAACGGCTAGCTCTACACCTTTTTGTCCATCTGACGCTTCACCAATGACTTCAATATCAGCCTGCGCCTCTAAAAAGGCCGCAAGCCCCATTCTCACCATTTCGTGATCGTCGATTAAAAGCACTCGAATCATCGAACGTTCTCTCCTTTTCCTTCATCAAAAATGGGAACCTTCACATCAATTTGTGTGCCTTTTCCCTCAAATGACATAATCTCCGCGACACCGCCTACCTCACTTGTTCTTTCTCGAATCGATTCCAGTCCGTAGGAGGCCGTCTTCACATGGTCTGTTTGAAAGCCAATACCATTATCAATAATCTTTAGCTGCACTTGCCGGTTTCTTATGAGCAGACGCACTGTCACTTTTGTCGCCTTTGCATGCCTAAACACATTCGACAGTGCTTCTTGCACAATTCGGAAGAGGTGGTCCTCTACTCCTTTAGATAACGGAACATCATCTTCGATTTCCCAATCAATATCAATCGGCTGCTTTGCTTGAAATTCATTTAGCAGCTCAATTAAGCCTTTTTTCAGGTCTTTTCCTTCTAGAGTGATCGGTCTCAAATGAAGCAGAAGAGCACGCATCTCATTTTGTGCATCGCCAGACATTCGTTCGACAAGCTGCATTTGTTTTAAAATCTTTTCGTCCTTTTCCTTCATGCCTTCAAGAATAGCTGAGGTCATCATCGAAATCGCAAATAACTGCTGGCTGACCGCATCATGGAGCTCTCGTGCCAGCCGCTGACGCTCTTCTGAGACAACCGATTTCTTCATTTGAGCCTGCCATTCAGCCCGTTCATTCGAAAGCTTTTGCAAAGAGGCTACTTGCCCTTCCACCCGCTTCGCCATTTCGTTTAATTGATCGGCGGCTAAGCCAATTTCATCATCGCCAAGCGACGGCAGTCTGTATGCAAAGTTTCCATTTTCGAACTTCAAAATCGACTCTACAAGCTGGTCGAGCCTCTTCTTATGCTGATAGCCAAATACACTCGCGGCAGAAATCCCAATCGCAAGACTAACGATGAGTAAAATACAAAAAAACGGTATGCCAAACCAGCGGGTAGAAAGCAGGATCATTGGATCAAGCTGATAATAAAAAAACATCAGCAGTGTCGTCATCGTTACAACACCGAGCGAGACGCCGACTCCAAGACGAACAGATTGCCACTGGATACCTAAATGCAATTTCCTCATAAGTATCTCACATCCACATCTCCGATCAGTAGAGAGATGGAGATTTTCACTTTTCGTTTGCTCTCATCATAATCGTTGGTCATCACATACACTTTACTGCCGAAGCCGCTTCTTTTTTCATCTATGATTTTCATATCACCAATCGCGGCTGAAGCACTCACACATACTTCAATATCCTGCGGTACGTAAATATCCACATCGCCGATCAGTCCGCTAATCACGATTGTGCTCTCTTCTTCTGCAATGATCGCCTTTGATAAATCGATTTTAACATCGCCAATAAAACCTGAAATCGTCAAATCACTTAGTTGAAAAGGCTTTTTCATCAGCCTGACTTCACCGATAAAAAAATCATGCTCTTTGCGCGGCTTTGTCTGGCTTTTTGTTTTCTTCTGATCGCCCTCTTTTTCAAGATTGACTTTCAGTGAAGGCTTCCCATCGTCTGATGTTTCCTTTTTATCGACATCAAAAACAGGTTTATTTTTCAATAAGCGATAGCCGGCATAAATCAAAAAGGCCGCAAATAAGTAACCTGTTAAACTAAATGTAATATTGAGCAGAAATTTTAAGAAGAGAAAGCCGGCAAAAATATAGGAAACTGAACCGAGCCAACGTTTGGATCGTGAGTGCAGCCAATAACCCGCCAGCGCAAAAAACACAGGCCAAAACAGATCTGCTCCGATCCCAATAATTTTGAGAAATAAATTAATACCAAAAATCACAACAATGATGCCTAATATTTGATTCCTTGTAAAACGCAGTTGACTCGCCTCCTTCCTTTTCTTTCATTCATTACCGCAGCTTGAGGTTACCACTTGTCATTTCAATATCGACTAAATGTGTCCCTTTTCCCTGCGTACCTGTAAAGCCTCGACCTTCATTATCCACTTGATCAAAGTCATACGAGTGATCGACGCTTCCACTTGTTTTTTTCACCTGAACGTTGAAATCTCCGTCATCTGGCAAATTAAATTTCGCGCTCCCTGATGTCATCTGAAAGGAGACAGGTGACTCAATTGTATCAAAACTTGCCGTCATTCGGCCGCTTGTCATGCCCAATTGCAGTTTGCCTTTGACATCATTAATATCGGCACGCCCTGAAGTTGCCCCAATATCACTATCCTTCGCATCGATATGCGACACTGCCATCCTGCCAGAGGTTGCTTTGATTTCTACATTTTTTGCTGAAAAATTCTCGGCTGTGAGGTTTCCACTCGTTGATTTGAGTATCACATCTTGAAGGGACAGCTTTCCTCCTCCGTCAATCTCACTGACGCCACTTCCACCTGTAATCTTCACATTTTTATGATAATCTGTTGGAATTTTAACCAAAAGCTCTCCTTTTTCAAATTGAGTGAAAAACAAGAAGCTTTTATTTTCAGCCCGAATTTTGAAGGTACCACCTGTTTGCTCCGCATACATTTTCCCTTTTCCATTGACAGCAGTCACGGAAATATCGGAACGATTTTCAGGTTTTACCTTCACGCGAAACCCAGAAAGAGAAATATCTAATTGATCAATCTCCTCTGTTTTTGCTGAAGCTGTTGTCACTGGTTTTTCACGGGAAAACTTAAATGAAAGAGACCTTCATTTTTGAAAAGCATGCCAATCATTAAAAAGATACCTACAAGTATACAAATTAGACCGATTAATCGCTTCATTCATACCATCCCTTTATCTTCTGACCTTTTCATTATAAGGAAAAGCGAAACAGAAAGAAATCAAATATCGGAAGAAAAAGCCTGCTTTTCTTCCGATGTGATCTCTATACGTTTGCTTGCTGCTGTTCAGGCTTTTTCTCAAGCTTCAGTTTCTGCCATTCTTTTTCAACCTCGTCGGCATAGTCTAAATGAGCATATGCCCCTTGATCCGCAAATTGTGCATAACTGCCTGCTTTTGTTTCCATTTCTTCAATACGGTTCTCCATTCGAAGAAATTCTTTATATGCACTTTCACTGTCTACTTTATTGATGGAATCATTCATATGCTGCTTTGCCTGTGCGGCATTGGCTCTTGCAATCAGTGCCTGTTTCTTGTCTTTTATATCACGCAGCTTCGTTTCTAAGTGCTGTAATTGCTCTTTCAGCTCTTTCAATTGTTTCACAGACTGCTGGTACGCTTCCTGATATTCGTTGTGCTTTTCTTCAAAATACTTCATTTCCGTGAGCGCTTTTCGTGCAAGCCCCTCTTCTCCCGCATGATATGCCAGCTCCGCCTGCTTCTTTCGCTTTTCAGCAAATGCTTCCGTCTCTTCTGCTTTTCGCAGGAAGCCTTGCTGAATCGTTTGCTGTTTGATGATGGCATGTTTCGCTTTCGCAACATCATCCTCCATATCACGAACGTATTGATTCAGCATGACACGCGGATTCTCCAATTTATCTAACCCTTCATTGACAGTTGCAACAAACATATCTCTTACTCTTCTTAATACCATTTGATGTTCCTCCTTTTATTTTTTCTTTAAAAAGTCTTCCCATTCTTGATCAAATGACGTGTGAATCGGTTCCTCCGTATTGGGTGCCGTGTTTGGCTCCATATAGGCTCTGCTTGATGATTTTTTGGTAGATTCACCATTAATCATCGACCAGCCAGAATAAAGAAGTACCCCTGCAAATGCGATGCCGAGTAAAAACGGCAGGAATTGCACGACGATCAGTACACCAATGACTGCTAGAATGATCCCTGAGGTTTTACTGCCTTTTTCATATTTTTTAACACCTACATAGATGAGCCATGCCCCAATCAAAACCGGAATCAGTCCACCTAATGAACCACCAAAGAAGATGGATAAACCGACAAACAATAAAATTGAACCGATAATGGTTTTACTTGTTATTTTCATCTTCATGCCTCCTTTCTTGCTCCTTGCTTTAACTATAGTCAAAAAAGAAAGCCGGCAAAACGTGTCACAGATTGATTTTTGATTGCGACTAGAGTCGTAACAATGCTCAGACTGAACGGTTGAATCAAACAAAAAACACTCATCGAAAAGAAGAGTGTTGTTAAACGTATGGTAGAATCACAGAATAAGTTGTATCTAAATCAAGTAAGAGGCAGGTGTCGTATATTGATAAATAGAGATCAACTAGCTGATCTATTTGCTAGTCATCCTTTTCACATAAAAGAAATCTATCGTTTAGTCATCCAGCCCCATAGTACATTAAGGGAGTTTAAGACAGAAAGTGCTTGCTTTCTTTTCAGTATTCGCGGGGAAGCTAGGCTGAATGTTAATGGAAAGAGCTACGATTTGCAGCCAGGGTCCGTCATCCATGTAACACCAGGATGCCAGCTTGCCCTGCAGGTGATCAGTCAATCAGAATACGAGTACCATTCACTTTTCTATCATTTGAATTGTGATAAAGAATCTGACTGTGACACTGTTTTCAAGCTGGAAACGGGAGCAAATCCGAGAATCATTGAATTACTCACCATGCTCCATCAGAATGTCCATACACCTGGCGGAATGGGGAAACTTCGAGTCAAAGAATTATTTTTACGCATCCTATATCAAATACTAATGGGCTGTAAGCAGGAAGAGAGCTCTCCTCATGAAAGGGTCATTGAGGAAGCCATCGCTTATATTAGAGGACAATATATGATTCCATTAACACTTCAGGATCTCGCTGAACTGTTCGATATGAATCCTAAAAGCTTCTCATACTTTTTCCATAAATATACCGGACTTCACCCAATTGACTATGTCATCCAGTATCGTATGGAAAGAGCGCTTGAAATACTAAAGGCAGGCAATATTTCGATTCGTGACGTTGCTATGACTGTCGGCTATCCCAATCCGCTATATTTTAGCAGACTATTTAAAAAGAAATTCGGAGTGCCGCCTAGCGCATATATCGCTAAATAAATCTGTCGTATTTCTTCTCAAAACGATAGACGCCAGCCTCATTCCTTAAAGGAATTCCACAGCTCTCTATGAAATAACCAGCCTAACTGCCTCATAAATTGAAGTCGATCAAGATCATCGCTCTTCTGTCAGTCCAGATTAGATAATAATGCATATGATATTCGCTATTTGTGTATTCGCATTTCACGAGGTCCTTGCTATACTATTAAATGATAATGATTATCAATATCGATTATTGCTGACTAATAATCAGCAACGACAGGGAGGCAGATGATGTGAACAAAAAAAGGCAGATTTGTATCGGATTGTCCTTGTCAGCGACCTGGTTGAAGGGAAAAGGCTGGCAGCATCCGAGCAGCATGGTAGAACACTTATTTTCAACCAACTTTTACGTTGAGCTTGCAAAGAGAGCAGAGATGGCCAAGCTTGACTTTCTTTTTAAGCCGGATGCACTGACACTCCACATAGAGTCATTGGATCACTCCCCTGGCTTTGGCGGTCTTGATCCAACGGTTCTGCTTGCTTCGATTGCTCATGAGACGGATCGAATCGGACTTGTTTCAACTGCCTCGACTACGTTCAACCCTCCCTATGTAGTGGCGAGACAGCTTCAGTCCTTGCACTCGATCAGCAATGGACGTGCCGGCTGGAATATTGTCACTTCGATCGACGGAGCCGATAATTTTAGCCATTCACCCATGCCAACCTCAGAAGAACGATATAAGAAGGCGATGGAATTTACGGATGTTGTACGCAAGCTTTGGGAGAGCTATCCAAATGAGGCGCTGCTCATCAATCGAGCGACAGGACAGTTTGCTGACAAGGAGAGAATTTATTCTATTCAACATGAAGGGCATTTCTTTCAAATTAAGGGGCCGCTTAATGTGCCAGCTCATCCGTCAGGAACCATTCCTTTGTTTCAGGCAGGTGCTTCGGAAACGGGGCGGGATTTTGCCGCTTCAACTGCAGATGCGATGTTTGCAGCAACCCCTGATATGGCCTCAGGCATTGAATTACGGAAAGACATGAGGAGAAGAGCATGCAAGCATGGCCGCCAGCCGGATGAGATCCGTGTGCTGCCTGGCTTGTACTTTTTTATAGGAAAAACACGTGATGAGGCGCATGAAATGTATCGAGAGGCTCATTCCCATTTAAGCACTGCACAAGGTTATGCAGCGATACAATCGATTCTAGGTCTCGATATTCGTCACCTTCCCTTAGATCAACCCGTTCCTGCCGATATGCTGCAAGGATTGGATGAGCAGGTACGCAGTCAGACTCATGCTGATTTGCTGCGCAGGTTGATTGTACAAACGCAGCCTACCGTAAGAGAACTACTCTCCAGACCAGAGGTCATTGGATCGGCACACTGGGTCATCGTGGGAACAGCTGAGGATGCACAGAGAGAAATAACCAGATGGTTTGAAGCAGGCGCTTTAGACGGTTTCATTGCTCTTCCGGGCTCAGTACAATCACTAGAATTATTTTTTGACGAATTGGTCCCCTTACTCGTCCAACATGGCTTATTTAGAAGTGAATATATAGGATCCACCTTACGTGAGCATCTGGGGATGAAATAAAGCACGACTACAATAGACAGTTTGAGAGGAGTTTTGAAAAGATGAATAAGAAATTAATGATCATCGGCTTCATTTCCTTATTGATGCTGATCATGGCGGCATGCGGCGGAGGAGACAAGCCTAAGCAATCAACTACTGCCTCCGGAAGCAAAAATGCCGGAATTGAAAATTCAGGTGATGCTGCTACGAAAACAATAGAGTATCTTGGGAAAAAGTATACCATCCCGAAAAAAGCCGAAAAAATCGTCATTACTGGGGCAATGGAAGCGATGGAAGATGCCGTTGTACTTGATGTTCATCCGGCAGGGGCAATATCAGTAGGAGGAAAGTTTCCGAAAATATTTGCTTCAATCACAAGCGATTCCGAATCAATCGGTGAAAAACAGCAGCCAAATTTTGAGAAAATATTAAGTTTGAAACCTGATGTTATTTTAGGCTCCTCTAAATTTCAACAAGTCGTACTGAACAAGTTAGAGAAAATTGCGCCGACCATTCCAATCTCCCATATCGCGACAAATTGGGAGGCTAATTTAGAGCTAATGGCCGAATTAACAGGAAAACAAACGAAAGCAGAGAAAATCCTCACTCAATACAAAACAGATGTCAAAGACGCAAAAGCTTCGTTAAAGGAAAAGCTCAAGGATAAAAAAGTAGCCATCATTCGCATTCGGGGAGCACAAGCCTTCGTATATCCAGAAGATGTTTATTTCAATCCTGTCTTGTATAACGAATTGGGTCTCGCCGTTCCTCAGCCGATTAGTTTGGCAAAGACACAAGAAGCAATCTCTGTCGAGCAGCTAGGAGAAATGAATCCGGATTATCTATTTGTACAATTTTCTACGGATGAAAATCAAGAGGCAAGCCAGGCATTTGATGACATGAAAAAGAATCCTGTTATTCGAAATATGACGGCCTTTAAAAAGGATCAGGTTTATATCAATGTGGTACATCCACTCCTTGAAGGAGGACCTGCTTATAGCCGCATCCAGTTTTTAGAAGCCTTGCAGCAGCAATTAGAAAATAAATGAGACTGCATGAATCAGCTATGAAATCATGACTATGGTCATTTTTAAAAATAAATGAAGCAAAAGAAGTGGGGAGAATTGTACGATGCAGGATATGGAAGTTTATGATGTAACCATTATTGGCGGCGGACCTGCTGGATTGTTTTCCGCCTTTTATAGTGGATTGCGTGAAATGAAAACGAAACTGATTGAATTCCAGCCTTTCCTTGGAGGAAAGGTGCATGTTTATCCAGAAAAGATGATCTGGGATATAGGAGGATTAACGCCAGTTCCAGGCTCGCAGCTGATTGAACAAATTGTTACTCAAGGACTGACCTTTGATCCAAAGGTCGTACTCGGAGAAAAGGTGACCTCTATTTCTCAAGACGAAACAGGTCACTTTGTTCTCCACACCGCGTCCAATCAAAAACATTACTCCAAAACCGTCATTTTAGCTGTTGGAGGAGGTATCCTCAAGCCGATTAAATTGGATATTGAGGGTGCAGAACGATTTGAGGTTCAAAATTTGCATTATACGGTCAAATCCCTTGCACGTTTTAAAGATAAAACCGTGTTGATCTCAGGAGGTGGTAATTCAGCCATTGACTGGGCGAATGAGCTGGAGCCGATTGCCAAGCAAGTGTATTTAACCTACCGGAAAGATGCTTTAAAAGGACATGAAGCCGAAATATCAAGACTTAATAACAGCTCTGTCCAATGTCTGCTTCATACCTCGATTGAAAAGCTCATCGCAGCAGACGATCATGAACGGATTGAAACGGTTGTCCTCAAAAATAATCAGGACGATACTTTATTTAAGCTAGCCATAGATGAAGTCATTATCAATCATGGATACGAACGAGACAAAGAATTACTTGCGAATAGTGCCATTAAACTAGAGCAGAAGGATTACTGGATTGCAGGAACTCCACTGAGTGAGACGTCAGTCCGGGGCATTTATGCAGCAGGCGATATTTTGCATCATGAAGGAAAATTACATTTGATTGCTGGGGCTTTCCAGGATGCTGCGAATGCGGTAAACCAAGCGAAGCAATACGTAATGCCTGATGCAAGCGCTCGTGGAATGGTTTCTTCGCACAATGACATATTTATTCAAAAAAACAAAGAGCTGATGAAGCATTTGTATACGAAATAAAGTGTTCATTGCACAAGCAAGACTTGGAATCCCTTCTGTGCTTACAGAACGAAGACGTTTAGCACTCTTCTCATTCGAAGAGTGCTTTCCTTATTTAGAACGAAACACGTCGGCACTTCGTTCATATTCAACATCAGCTTCACCAAGCCGATGATTCACGATTCGGGCAGCAGCAAATAAATAATCGGATAGACGGTTTACATATGTGAGCGCAACGGTTGGAATCTCCTCCTGTTTCGCAAGCGTCACAATATGCCGCTCTGCTCTTCTAACGACTGTCCGCGCCACATGTAAAAGAGCAGCACCTTCCTGACCGCCCGGTAAAATAAACTTGGTGAGCGGCGCAGCTTCTTCTACATAGACATCCATTCTTTCCTCAAGGACTGCCACAGAGGCTTCTGTTAATTTGCCCTCTTTAGGTGGTTTCACTGCTGCCAAATCACCGCCGCAGTCAAACAGCTCATGCTGTATAACGATCAGCTCTGACAAAAGGTCCTGAAACAATTTGCCATGCTGCCGTAAATTTGCATGCGCAAGTCCAATGAAGCTATTCGCCTCATCTAATGTGCCGTAAGCTTCAACTCTCACGTCATCTTTATCGGCTCTTCCTCCGATCAAGCCTGTTTGTCCCTGATCCCCGGTTTTCGTATAAAGTTTCAACGGTATTCCCCCTTTTCTACTGCTTTGTCCTTTTAGTATAACCCGAACTAAATAGGATGTAGTTGTTTTACTAAAACATGGTGAATGAATGTCATTAATGAAACAGAAAAGTGAACCATTTGTCCATTATGAAGGCCAACCACCCCTTTTATTTCCTTATAAAATAATGATTGAAGATATAGTTTATAGTGTCTAAAATGTGATTAAGACAAAATGAAGGAGGATGGTATGAGTAAATTTAGTTTATTTAACAAGTTTATGGTACAAGAAGGCGAAAAAGAAAAAATGGTTGATATTCTGTTAGAAGCAGCAGAATCAATGAAGAATTTGGATGAATGTGAAATATATCTTGTGAATATTTCCGAGAATGAACCAAATTCTGTTTATGTTTATGAAGTGTGGGCAAACGAAGATGCCCATCAAGCATCTCTAGGTCATGAAGCTACCCAAACATTAATAAGTCGTGCGAAACCAATTATTACTGGTATTGATAGAATCAATACTTTAATAACACAAGGCGGAAAGGGCATTTCATCTAATTAGAATTCAACCGTCTTAGATATAAAATTAGAACTGGTTGTCATTGTGGCAGCTTTTTTTCTTAAGAACAATTGTAATGACTACACATTTTAGATATGTGTAGTCATTACAATATCAACTGTTTTACTCAACTAACCTAAATATAACTGTACGTTCACTTTTGAATGACTTTCAACTTATGAAGAAGCCCATACACCTTTTGTCCTAATCTTTCGTGTAGAAGGTCAACATCTTCCGTTTCCTGCGTATTGGGTGCAGCAATACAAAGATGATGGATTGGAATGCTTGTTTCTTGCTTTATGATGTGCATAAGCTGACCTATGAGCTGAACAGCTGCGCCGTCTGATAAAGATCGTTTCAGGATAAGCCAAATGTTCAACTTTTCCTGCTGAAGCATGCTGTAAAGGATCATATCGTCTTCGGCGTCTTCTGCAGCGTATTTCGCTAATCCTTTAGCTTGCTCGAAAAACAGCATATCTTCAGTTGGCTCTAACTGATGATGAAGCGTCTTCGTTCCCGTTCCAATCGACCTTTTCCAAAAGAACCCGCCGTTTTCCTTATGTGAGGTAAGGATGCGAAGAGGCTGATTAATGGAAAATGTCATTCCTTCTGAGCCATATGTCCTCCAGCCATCCGCTATGTTTACAATTGATGTTTTAGAAGGGGCGGAAGGTTCAACCATCAGCTGAGGGTTTGCCCTAATTGGATGCTGGAGCGGTGTCACATTTGTTTCATACACACGGTTGATTCGTTCGGTGGTCAAAACGTGATGCGGCAGTCCTAACATGTCAGTCTTTCCTTCATGAAGCAGCAGCAGCCGATCACAATATAAACTAGCAATGTTCACATCATGGAATACGCCAATGACCGTTAACCTAGAGGAAGTCGTTTCTTCTTTAATTAAATCAAGCAAATCTTTTTGATAGGCTAAGTCAAGGAAGCTGGTTGGTTCATCCAGCAATAAATATTCAGGCTGCTGCGCCAATGCCTGTGCCAAATACACACGCTGCTGTTCACCGCCACTTAACTCATGGATGGGTTGATCCTTAAACTGTGCAACACCCGTTTGTTCCATTACTTTTCTGACTACCTGCACATCTTCTTGCGTGGCAGATTGCAGCCACCCTTTTTGATATGGATAACGGCCGAATTGGACGGTTTCTTCCACCGTAAATGAAAAAACTTGATCCGTTTTCTGCGGCAGAACTGCCATCTTTTGCGCAAGCGCCTTTGGCTGATAGGATTGAACAAGGTGACTGCCGAGGCGCACTTCACCGCTCTCAGGGGCTAAAATTCCTGCCATCATTTTAAGCAGGGTCGTCTTCCCGCTCCCGTTTGGGCCGAGTATACCGAGAAATTCTCCTTGCTTTACTTCAAAGCTAATGCCACGAATGATCTCTTTCTCTCCATAGCCACCTCTGATTTCCTTCACTTGAATCATACGTGCGTCCCCCCTCTATATTGACGAATGAGGATGATGCCAAATACAGGTGCACCAATTAACGCAGTAATGATGCCAATCGGTAATTCAGTCGGCTCAATGATGGTACGGGATAACACATCTGCTATTACGAGAAAGGAAGCACCGTTCAACATAGACAAAGGCAGCAGATGCCGATGATCCGTGATAGTTAAGAGGCGGATAAAATGCGGAATCACAAGTCCTACAAAACCGATCGTCCCTGATACCGCTACTGCACTTCCGGTCAGAATCGAGCCCGCCAGCAGCACAATATATTTGCTCCTTTTCACATGGACACCTAATAGCTTTGCCTTCTCCTCGCCATATGTCATGACATTCAAATCTCGCCCCATCAACATTAACGTAAAGGTCCCAATAAGAAAGAAAGGAAGAAAAAGCGCAATATAACGCCAGCCTCTCATGGACACACTGCCAAGCAGCCAATGAATGATCTCTTTTAGATCATCACCTGTTAAAGCAATCATCAATGAAATGAGCGCACCCAAAAAAGAGCTAAAAATCACTCCTGTTAAAATTAAAGAAGAAATGCTCATCCCCCGATGAACAAGACGCGCAAAAAAGAGAACGAGACACAGGGTCACAAGCGCCGTTGTCATACTGAATAATGGCAATGTGAAACTGCCAACAAGCGGGAGCTGCAAGCTAAAAAACAGAGTCGCTACGGCTCCAACTGATGCCCCTTGAGATACCCCCAGCGTATAAGGGTCAGCGAGAGGATTTTTTAATAAACCTTGAAAAGCTGCACCAGATAACGCCAGTGCTGCTCCGACTAATGCCGCTAATATGACTCTTGGCAGCCGAATGTTCATCATAATATTGCGATCGATGGAATCAATGGTTCCAAACTGTATTCCGAATAGTTCATGAATAAATATACGAAGAATAGAAGGAATGGGAATCCCTAAGCTTCCAAAGGAGATTCCCATTCCAATGCTCATCACAAGAAGTAAAGCACTTAGTGTATATGCGATGATCAATTTATTTGAACGTGTCAGGATAGACGCTTTTCGCAAGAGCCTCGACTCCTTCAACCAATCGCGGTCCCGGTCTTGATGCGAGATCCGTATTCAATTGAAAGACTTGTTTTTCTTTCACTGCTTTCATTGCATTCCAGCCGTCTCTTTTTTTCAAATCAGCTAAGCTGGAACCATCAATTGTCACGATGACATCAGGATTTCGTTTGATGATCGATTCTTCTGTCATTTGCACCCAGCCAGTTTGATCGCCAGCAGCATTTTTGGCATGGATAACAGAAAGCATTTCATCCATAAATGTATTTTTACCAGTTGTATAGATTTCAGGCGCACCTGACACTTCGACAAAGACAGTTTTTTGTTTGTCTTTTGAAATCGTCTCTGCTTGTTTCTTGATGTCATTCAATTTTGTTTTCATCTCGTCTACAAGTTTTGTTGATGCTTCTTTCACGCCAGCTGCTTCACCGATCATATCGATTGATTTGTACACATCCTTAAAGGAGGTTGCATCATTTACAGTCAGAACTTTTATCCCTGCCTCTTCAAGCTGTTTAAATCCTTCTTTTGATCCCATTTGAGATGCATGTGCTAACACAAGATCTGGCTTTAATGAAATGACCTTCTCGACATTGAATTCAAGTCCGCCAATCTTCTCTACCTTTTCGACTTCCTTTGGATAATTATCAAAGTCTGATCGTCCAACCATTTTATCTCCAAGGCCGAGTGCATAGGCAACTTCTGTATTACTTGGAATTAACGAAACAATTCGTTTAGGCTGTTCTTTGATTTCGACCGTTTTTCCAGCTGCATCTTTAATCGATACTGGAAATGCCGCAGTGGCCGTTTCTTTATTTTGTGACCCTGTTGCTTTATGATCTGTCTCAGCGCCTGCACATCCTGCTAAAACACCCATCACAAGCAATAACGATAGCCAAATAGCTGTTAACTTTTTCATGAGCGAACCCCCTGGTTTATGTACTGCTTAACGAAATCTCTTTCGTCAATTCTTTTCTAATTTCGGGAATATTATACTACAGTGCAGATAGGTTGTATATGTGATTTCTAAAAGCGTCTTTTCTGTTCATAAAACAAAAAACAGCCTCTAAAAAGACTGTTTTTCACTCTTCTATTGATTGATTGGTTCTCCATTGATAACGACTTTCTGAAAATCAGGAGAAACTGCATGCTCTAAAGATAAGGGATACGCCACTTCATCTATGACACAATCTTTCATTTTAAAATGAGTAACAGGAGAATGTGCGTATGCGGCTATTTTCACACCATATCGTCCGCCGTTGCTTTTGAGTCCTTCTACTTCAATATGACGTACAACAGGACGATGCGGACCAGCATCTCCTTCCTCATACATCATGTCGATACAGATCACTTCATGCTTTAGACTTTTGACTGTATTGTTTTTAAAATAAATATGTTCAATCGTACCGCCTCTGACAGAGTTGGTTTTAATACGCAGTGCCCGATCAAGGTTCGGACTGTCCATTACGTTATCTTCTGCATAAACAAACTTTACCCCGCCAGAAATCTCGCTCCCGATCGTCACACCGCCGTGTCCATCCCTCATCTCATTTCTACGAATGACGATGTTTTCAGATGGAACCCCTATTCTCCGTCCATCCTCGTTTCTGCCCGATTTGATGGCAATACAATCATCTCCGTTATCAAAGTAACAATCTTCAATGAGCACATTCCGGCAAGACTCCGGATTGACACCATCTGTGTTTGGTCCATGCCCAATGATTTTAACGCCGCGGACGATGACGTGACTACTTAATACAGGATGAATTTGCCACATTGGTGAATCCTTCACTGTCACTCCTTCGATTAGAACTTGCTGACATTGGTATGGCTGAATAAAGCTCGATCTTAAATAATGGCCTTCTCCAAATACCCTTTCTTCTACCGGTATTCTCTTTTCCGCCATTTCAAACAAGAGCTGACGATCCTGATCTTGAGAGGGCTGGCCATTTGTCCCATACTTCCAAGGCCACCAATGATGCTCATCCCCTCTGCCATCAAGCGTTCCGGCTCCAGTAATAGCGATATTTTCTGCATGGTGTGCATAAATGAGAGGTGAATAATTATAAAGCTCAATCCCCTCATATCTTGTCAGTACAAGAGGCAGATAATCCTTTGGGTCTTGACTGAATGTCACATAGGCTTTCTCCTGCAGATGAAGTTCTACATTGCTTTTCAATTCTAAAGCACCTGTCACAAACGTCCCTCTTGGGATCAGCACCCTTCCTCCTTTCAACCGATGTGCTTCATCGATGGCAGACTGAATGGCATTTGTAGATAACTCTTTCCCTTCCGCATCTGCTCCATAATGAACCACATTCAATTCACGATCTGGGAAATGCGGCGCTTTTATCTGCTTTAACACTTGATCGATCCCGTTTGCTTTTTTATCTTTCTTCCCTTGCTTTGCTAAACGAGCAATTCCGACTCCAGTTAGTACCGTTCCTGCTGTGATATACATCAAATTCCGTTTTTTAGACACTTTCTCATCCCCCAGTCGCCTTAAAGTGTGACACCTGTTTTGAAAATAGCCAGCTCTCTAAAATTGTTTTTTTCATGATTTAACAGCTTCCCACTCGCCACATCAATAACCGTTGAAATGAATTTTTCTAACACAACATCTTCCGGTACATCTTCAAGCAGTTCTCCGGCATTAAAGTCAATCCAGTGCTTTTTTGTTTCATATAAAGCTGTGTTGGTCGAGATCTTCATTGTTGGCACAAACGTACCAAATGGTGTCCCCCTGCCTGTTGTAAAAAGCACCATTTGACAACCGGAAGCAGCAAGAGCAGATGAAGCAACCAAATCATTACCAGGTGCACTTAATAAGTTCAATCCCTTTTGTTTCAGCAGCTCCCCATATTTCAATACATCTTTAATATCAGAAGTGCCTGCTTTTTGTGTACAGCCGAGAGACTTATCCTCTAATGTCGAAATTCCACCAGCTTTATTTCCCGGGGAAGGATTTTCATATACCGGCTGTCGATGATCCAAGAAGTATTGTTTAAAGTCATTGATCATTTGCACAATATTGTCGAAAGTCGCTTCTGATGCTGCTCTCTCCATTAAAATCGTTTCAGCACCAAACATTTCGGGCACTTCTGTCAGCACCGTCGTTCCACCTTGCGCGACAATAAAATCGGACAGTCTGCCTAAAAGCGGATTTGCAGTAATACCGGAAAATCCATCTGATCCTCCACACTTCAAGCCAATTTTCAGCTCAGATAACGGAATATCTTCACGATGATCTTCTTTCGCCGCATCATAAATTTCCTTGAGTAAAGCGACTCCCGTCTCAATCTCATCTCCTACTTCTTGGCTTCTTAAAAATTTCACTCTCGTAAGGTCATATTCACCTAATGTGGACTGAAAATCCTCAATGTCATTGTTTTCACACCCAAGTCCAAGAACAAGTACTCCTCCAGCGTTAGGGTGCTTCACCGCATTTTGTAAAATGGTTTTCGTATTTTCATGATCGTCCCCAAGCTGTGAGCATCCATAATTGTGCTTTAATACGAGGGCTGTTTCAAAAGGATGGATGTTTCCACCCATTTCAGCGGTGAATATTTGGATCATTTGATCGGCGATGCCATTCACGCATCCAACGGTGGGAACAATCCAAAGCTCATTGCGGATTCCGCTTTCACCATTTTTTCGTTTAAATCCTTTAAATGTAAGATTCGTTTTTTTATAGGGGTTTTCTGATAATGAAGGCTGGTATTCGTATTCTAGCTTGCCAGATAAATTGGTTTTAATATTATGCGTATGCACCCATTCTCCAGCAGAAATGGCAGTCACTGCATGACCAATGGGATAGCCATATTTGATAATATTCTCTCTTTGCTTGATATCAGCCAATGCAAACTTATGACCTTTGCCAACGGTCTCTTTTAAGATAATCGTATGTCCTTGATGCTGCAGCTCTTCCCCTTGTTCCAATCCTTTTAAAGCAATACCGACATTATCTGAAGGGTGGATTACAATAAAGTCTTTCATGCCTTCTCCCCCTGATTTTCATATTGATGACGCATCATTCGGTGAACAGCCGCTCTCATCCCGTACTTCTGTATGAGGGTAAGCTGATCAGCTACAGCTTGACTCAATCCTTTTACATCCGTTAAATCTCTGCCCCATAATGATTCGTATGAAAGGATCCTCGCTGCAACCGTTTCATTGGAACGGTTTTCCCATGCGTCCTTCATGAGCGTGAGCACAGTTTCATCATCCTTTACCCTTCCTGCATATGCTCTGTAGAAATAAATGAGACTGCTAAGTGAAAACACAAGTTTCATTGGCAGCTGTTTCTTTTGCTCGACATAATCAAGCAATGACGGAAGATTACGGGTTCGGAATTTGGATACCCCATTCAGTGCAATATCCAGCAATTGATGCTTTACAAATGGATTGCAAAAACGATCCCAAACGGATTGTGTATAAAGAAGAAGCTCATCTTGAGGAAGTTCAAGTCCTGGAAGTACTTCCTCCTCCAGCATACGCCGGATGAACGGACCAACATGCTCATCATCCACAGCTTCTTTTACAGTTTCTATACCGCATGAGTAAGCAATCGGCACCATCGCTGTATGTGCACCATTTAAAATTCGTACCTTGCTCATACGATAAGGCGAAATATCCTCTACAAAAAGAACATTTAACCCTGCTTCTTGAAAGGGGAGCTCCTTTTGTACGAAGGCAGGTGCTTCAATGACAAAAAGATGATAATATTCTGCCGTGACAAGCAATTCGTCAATATACCCTTCTTCCTTTTCTACGATTTCAGCCGCTTCCTTAGAGAATCCAGGGACAATCCGGTCCACAAGCGTATTACAAAACGTGTTGGCCTCTTTTATCCATGTCATAAACGCAGGCGACAATTCCCACTCAGCTGCCATACTGATCACATATTCCTTCAATCGATCACCATTTTGTTCAACCAATTCACAAGGTAGAATGATCAGACCTTTCCGCTCATCTCCAGCAAAAGCTTTAAACCGGTGATACAAGAACGCTGTCAGCTTTCCTGGAAAACTGGCTTGTGGCCGATCCTCCAAACGATCCTCCTTTTTGAGCACAAGTCCTGCCTCCGTCGTGTTTGAGAAGACAAAGCGGAGATCCGGGTTTTCCGCTACGTGTAAAAACTCCTCGTAATCCGTATACGTACTAATTCCTCTGCTAATCGATTGGATGATTATACGTTCATTCATTTCTTGCCGGTCATGATATCCCTGAATACATAATGTGTACAAGCCATCTTGTTCATTTAAGGCTGCCACTGATCCTTTTCGAGGAGGGACAACAACCGCTCTTCCTTTAAAATCTGTGCAGTCGTTCAGCTTCTGGATGTGCCAATTGATAAATCCTCGCATAAAATTTCCTTCACCAATCTGCAAAATCGTTTCCGGATACTCAGGTGCCGGGTAAATGGCTTTTGATAATCGTTTCAAATGGATTCCCCTCTCCAAGTAATATGCACACGTGAACATTTTTCTGAAAAGGTGCTGATTACTGCACCTTTTTAACTGAATCTCTGATCATCAGCTCTGTGTGAACATACACTTTTTCCATATGATCTTCTTCTTGCTCTTCACCGTTTATTACTGAAAGGATAGCTTCTGCTCCAAGTGCACACATTTTTTCAATCGGCTTTTTCACCGTTGTCAATGCAGGTGTGGTATAGGATGAAAATGCAATATCATCAAAACCGATAATAGAAATATCATTTGGACACGTTTTGCCTTTTGCAAATAAAGCATTCATTGCACCGATCGCCATGTCATCATTTGAGCAAAAGAGCGCTGTTGGCGGTTCATCAAGGGCCAGCAGCGATTCCATTGATTCATAGCCGCTTTTCATGTGATAATCGCCTTTCATCATATATTCTTTCTTCATAGGCATTTGGTGATCAATTAACGCTTGCAGGAAACCAGCTGTTCTTTCTTGAGTTGATTTAAAGCCTTCTTTCCCTTCAATGATGGCGATTTGTTCATGACCTTGCTGAATGAAATGGTGTGCAGCCTGGTAAGCTCCTTGACTATCATCTGCTAATATATTCATGACTTCATGACTTTCTACACGGCGATTCAGCACAATGATGGGAATGCCCTGTTTCTTCACATGATGGATAAACGCCTCATCGTGCTCGCTTTGACTCATGAGCAAAATGCCATCATAGCGTTGTTTATGAATGGTTGTATAATCGTGAAAGTCATCAATTCCTCTGACAAAGAGATTATAATACTCTGTCATGACGCTATTGACACCTTTTAACGCATCCACAAAGAAGCTTGAAGATGTACCCTCTGTTAAACTCGTAAAAAACAGACCGATTGTAAATGATTTTTGTGATACAAGGCCTCTCGCATGGACATTCGGTGAATAATTCAGCTGTTTTGCAATCGACAAAATCTTTTGTTTTGTCTTCTCTTTAATAAAAGGACTGTTATTCAAAGCCCTTGATACCGTGGTATGAGAGACGTTTGCCAATTTTGCTATGTCTTTAATTGTGACTGTCATGCTATTCCGCCTTTTATGATTTTTTACCATCTTATCATAAAATCGCTTTCATTTTCTTCATGTCATTTTGTTCGGATGCTGGAGCTGCTTCGTCCGGTCAAATTGGAAATACTGTCTGGCATTTTCATAGCTGATTCCTTTCACGATTCCCCCTAACAGATCAAGATCATATGGAGCTTCCCCTTTTTCTACCCAATCTCCGATGATATCGCAAAGCAGTCTTCGAAAATATTCATGCCTTGTATACGACAAAAAGCTTCTTGAATCTGTCAGCATCCCAATGAAACGGCTGATCAGTCCAATACTGGATAGAGCCATCATCTGCTCTGTCATCCCTTGTTTCGTATCATTAAACCACCAAGCTGTACCGTGCTGAATCTTCCCAGGTGCCGTTCCGTCTTGAAAGCTTCCAGCCAATGTGGAAATCACAACATTATCCCTTGGATTCAAGGAATATAAAATGGTTTTTGGCAGTGCCTGTTCTTGTTCTAAACGATCCAATATTCGGCAAAGCGGCTTGGCAATGTCTGCATCATTCATCGCATCATACCCTGTATCTGGCCCAAGCCGCTCAAACATTTTCGTATTGTTGTTCCTAAGCGCATTGATATGAAGCTGCATCGCCCAGCCCCGCTCATAGTAAGCCTGACCAAGCTTAATGAATGTTTGTGTTTTAAATTTAGTCTTCTCTTTTTCCGTCAATGCATGCCCAGACATTCTTTTATGAAAGATGGTTTCCACTTCTTCTTCCGTCGTTTCTTCAAACGTCATTTCGTTAATGGCATGATCTGAGATCAGGCAGCCCTGTTCATGGAAAAAATCAATTCTTGCACGGAGTGCTGTTAAAAAGTCTTGATAGGATTGGATTGGAGTAGATGAAGCCTCTGCCAGTTCGTGAACATACGCTGTAAATAGGTGATTTGTTATATCAAGGGCCTTATCAGGCCGAAATCCGGGCAGTACTTGCACAGTGAATCCTTCTTCCCGCAGTTTTTGATGATAGCAAAGCGAATCGACTGGATCATCTGTCGTCACGACTGTTTCAACGTTCGATTTCACAATGAAGTCTCTTGCACCAAAACCCTCTCCTTGCAGCTTTTCATTTACTTTTTGCCAGATGATGTGTGCGGTTTTTTCGTTTAAAAGTTCCTCAACTCCAAAATATCGTCTCAGTTCTAAATGAGTCCAGTGATAGAGCGGGTTTCCAAGGGTCATGGGAACAGTCTTCGCCCACGCCAGAAATTTCTCATAGTCTGAGGCATCCCCTGTGACGTGTGATTCTGGTATGCCGTTTGCTCTCATGGCACGCCATTTGTAATGATCTCCGTAAAGCCATGCTTCGGTGATATTATGGA
Organism: Bacillus sp. AM 13(2015); assembly: GCF_001518755.1. Lineage (NCBI taxonomy): Bacteria > Bacillati > Bacillota > Bacilli > Caryophanales > Bacillaceae > Bacillus > Bacillus sp. AM 13(2015). The sequence goes on from NZ_LKCP01000036.1 coordinate 61,160, forward strand.
AGGTTTTATTTTCATAGATTTCTTTGGGGCTTAAATGACAATGGTAATCTATAATTGGAAGGTCCTTAGCAAACTCATGGTATAGCTTTTCCGCCGTTTGACTGTTGAGTAAAAACTGATCATCTAAAAAGGCTTTCATCAAACTCCCCCATCTCTCTTATAAATAAAAATGATTTGTTCACGTTAACAATTTTATTGTAATCGTTTACAAATTTGATTTCAATCCTAAAACAGGAAAAAACGATCTCCTTTAGAAAAGAAAATCGTTTTTTGGCTATTTTACAGGTGATGATTTTTTTAGGATAATCGCAATAGTTGTTCCAGTGCCTAGTTCACTTTCAACTTGAATATCACCGTCATGCAGCAAGACAAGCTCTTTTGCTATCGCAAGCCCGAGACCAGTTCCATTCGTTGGATCATTTGTATTTGTCCCTCTGTAGTAGCGGTTAAATAGGTGATCCACCGTTTCCTGTGCCATTCCGCGGCCATTGTCTTTCATTTCGATCCGAACTTCTTCATCTGTTTCAGATAAAACAGCTGTAATATGAGTGCCTTTTTCGTTATGCTTCACTGCATTCGCCAGCAGGTTCTCAATCACTCGTCTGAACCAGGCTTTATCGATCTCAAATATGACACCATCAGTTTGATCTTCAAAAGAGGATGGATAATCCTCAGATGAGGAGCTTCTTGAGAACTCATCCATAATGGAAGCTAAAAATTCACTGAGTTCAACCGGTTTCCGATTAATAGGCAGGGCACCATTCTTCAATCGGTACGTGAGGTTTAAATCCTCAATCAGTGTCGACATGTATTCTGATTTCTCACGAATCACCTGTCCCATTTCCATGACTTCTTCCTTGGACCATTGATATTGATCGGACTCAAGCATGAGTCCATAGCCATAAATCGTACTTAAAGGCGTTTTCAAATCATGAGACAATCCTGCAATCCATTCTTCCCTTGTGGTTTGAATTTTTCTTCGGTTTGCTTCATTCTCTTTTAACGTATGTGTGAGCTGATCCATTGTTTTTAGGATATCCTCAAATAAACGGTATTCCCGCTTAATGCGACCTTTTTTATTTTTACTGACTGGAATTCCCTTTCTATTTGTTGGTTCCTGCAATTTATTTTTTGATAAGAAAATCAGCCAGCGAATAATGTGATAAATTGGCAGCCCATAGCGATACGAATACCATAATGTCATGACAATGATAATAGTGAGCGCAAGACCTGCAATTAAGATGGTTGTATATTGATTTAAAGCGTCTCTCTCTTTATCGTAAAGCTCATCTGGGCTGTATACTTTATTTGGTACCGAAACGATGATATACAGATTTTTATTCACTTTCATATAAGTAAGGTCACTTCTAAACTCCCAAGGCTTCGATTGATACTTGAGCAATTCAATATCTGTTACGTTATGTTTCAAACTTGTGTTGGTCCGAATGCCTTTTAAATATTTTCCTTCGTCATTGAACAGATGAACCGATCCGTTCATTCTCTTCAAGAATTCTTTCGTTTCAACCGAATATTGAGATAATGCAGCCAAATTTTTCTCGTGCTGCTTCAGATAATTGGCTACCTTTGTACTGTTCGTTTTGAACCCGTATAACACAATAAAGCTTTTTTGATCAATCTCAATTGGCCAGAAGTACATCTTGTAATCTTTAAATTCTCTTTTTTCAAAGATCTTGATCATTTCATCCTTTTGATAGGATGTTGGAATGGATTTAGGGCGGTGATAGCTATAAACGTTTTTCTTTTTCGAATCAATCACTTGCAGCCAGCCGTCTCGTTTTTTTACTGCTTGCTTGAGCTGATCGTCGGCTTCCATTTGTCCATCCTCGTTAAAATAAAGCCAGCTCATGAGTGTATCTCCATCAGCTTTAGTTAAACCAGTTTCAGTCATGTTCTCATAGTGTTTTGTTAAATATAAGTTCTCAGAGAACGTATTCCCGATCATCAGAATGGCAATGACAATAAACATTTGTCCGACAAAGTGAAAGAAAAGTTTTGCTCGTAAATTCATAAACTATTGAAGGACCTTTGCAGGGTGTGGTATAAATTTATATCCCATACCACGGATCGTCACAATATATTCAGGCTGACTCGGATCTAATTCAATCTTTTCTCTCAGCTTTCGAATATGAACCATGACAGTGTTGTTATCACCATATGATGGGACGCCCCATACTTTCTCATAGATTTGATCTTTTGATAGAACCACATTAGGATGATCACAAAAGTACTTCAGCAAAGAAAGAAGCTGAGCTGAGCATGCCGTCACCTCTCCTCTTACTTTCAATTCGGCTGCATGAGGATGATAGGAGAAATGGGCATAATGATATTGGCTTTGAGTGTCTTCTTGTTCCTCCTGTAAGGAGATGTATGTTCGGTTTAGATGAGCCTTAATTCTAGCCACTAGTTCAAGCGGATTAAATGGCTTCGTGATATAATCGTCTGCCCCCTGCGCAAAGCCCGTCAATTTATCGACATCAGACGTTCTTGCAGTTAAATAAAAAATAGGCGCTTTCGTTACTTTTCTGATTTCAGGCAGAACGTCAAAGCCAGATTTACCGGGCATCATCACATCTAGAAGTAAGAGGTGGATGTCCTCGTTTTTGACAACATCTAATGCTTCATCTGCATGGTAGGCTTTATAAATATGCTTGAATCCTTCTTTTTTTAATACGCGTTCAACCATTTTCACAATTGCTTCTTCGTCATCTGCAATCAATATTTTTGCTGTTTCCACGCATCTCTTTCCTTTCTAGCTATGATCTCTAACCGTATATTACCATTGTCTAAAGTAAAAAAGTACCTCTTTTCTGCATAAAAGCGAAAAAAATCAACTGGAGAAAATAGCAGCACTAGGAAGTTTCAAACACGCAAAAAAACCCGGCATCTGCACCGAGTTCCTTTACATCTATTATCCATTTACAGCTTCTAGCTTTCGTTCATGATTCATTAAATCATATGTTAAACAAATCGGCTTATTCGTTCTAGGATCAAGCACAATTTCTGCATCAATATGGAATACCTGACTGAGTACCTCTTTGGTCATGACCTCATGAGGCGTACCGTCTTTTATGACTTTCCCTTGATTGAGGGCAATCATGTAATGTGAAAAACGCGCCGCATGATTCAAATCATGGATGACCATCAACACAGTTCGCCCCTGCTCTCTATTTAAGCGTTCTAACAGCTGAAGAATCTCGAGCTGATGTGCAAGATCCAAATACGTCGTAGGTTCATCCAATAGGAGCAGCTCTGTTTCCTGGGCAAGTGCCATCGCAATCCATACTCGCTGGCGCTGTCCGCCGGAAAGTGCTTCAATTGGTCGATCATGAAAAGCGATCATTCCCGTTTCCTCAAGTGCCCATCTGATGATTCGTTTATCTTCATTTGATAAGCGACCAAACCCATTTTGATGTGGGAAACGTCCATATGACACAAGCTCATACACTGTCAGTCCACTAGGTGCTTCGGGTGTTTGCGGTAAGATCGCCATTTGTTTTGAAATTTCTTTTGTCGGCGTCTCATGGATAGCCTGGCCATTTAAATAAACAGCTCCTCGATTGGCCTTCATAATACGAGACATCGTTTTTAAAATGGTTGATTTCCCGCAGCCATTCGGTCCAATCAGTGTTGTCACCTTGCCTTTTGGGATACTGACATTCAAATCTTCTACAATCAAACGGTCTTGATAACCGATACAAAGCTTTTCTGTTTCGAGCGATTTCATATGTTGTCTCTCCTTCCTCATTAGTTCGATTTCATCAATAAGTAAATGAAGTAAGGTGCGCCTAAAGCAGAAACGACAAGGCCAACTGGCACTTCTGATGGTGCAAGTATGACGCGGCCAAGTGTATCCGCCAATAATAATAACAGCGCCCCAATTAACGCGGAGGCCGGTATCATTCCTTGATGCTTTGGCCCAACAAGCTTTCTCGCCAAGTGCGGTGCGGCTAACCCTAGGAAAGAAATACTCCCTGCAACAGCAACACTCGCACCAGCTAATGCAACGGCAATCAGCATGAACAAGCTTCTTTCTTTATGAACTGAAATACCCAATCCATAGGACAGCTGATCACCCAAATTCATGATATTTAAATAGCGTGATCTGACAATCGCGAATATAAGGAAAATCACCATCCATGGTAGAACAGACAGGACATACGTCCAGCTTGAGCCATAAATACTTCCAGATAACCACACGATGGCTTGGTTAAAATCATTTGGGCTCATTTTCAATTGAATGACCACAATCGCTGCTGAAAACGCAGCATTCACACCAATACCAGTTAAAATCAATCGAACAGGTGTGATGCCTTTTTTCCACGCTAACACATAGATGAGAAATGCAGCAAAACCTGCACCTACGAACGCGAAAAGCGGCAGTACAAAAATCGTGAAATCACCTAAATTCGTCATCGTGCCTTGAAATGCAAAGATAAATAGCACAACGGCAAAACCAGCGCCGGCATTGACGCCGAGAATACCTGGGTCAGCTAAACCATTTTGAGAAACACCTTGCCAAATCGCTCCTGATACAGCGATAGAAGCGCCGACAAGTAAAGCGATGACCATTCTTGGAAGTCGGAATTCGAATAATACGAGCTCATCCATTTCACTTCCGAATCCAAAAAGTGTTTTCAATGTATCCATCGGAGAGATCCGAATTTCTCCGGTATTTAAACTAATAAGGAACACAGCTACGATCGCGAAAAAAATCATGAGCATCGTTCGTTGATATTTCTTTTTCTTTGCTTGCTGCACCATTTCCATTTAAATTCCGCTCCTTTCTCGTCTAGCTAAATATAAGAAGAAAGGAACGCCTATAATCGCCGTAATGGCACCGACTGGCGTTTCAAACGGAGCGTTGACCAGCCTCGCAGCAATGTCTGCATAAATTAACAAAGTGGCCCCTAAAATAGCGGAGCATGGGATAATCCAGCGATAGTCCACTCCAACCAAGAATCGAGTGACATGAGGGATCACAAGCCCGATAAAACCAATAGAGCCTGCTACCGACACGGCAGCACCCGTTAAAAGAATAACAACCAATACGCCAAGCACCTTGACCGTTTTCGTATACTGTCCAAGTCCTTTCGCCAATTCTTCACCTAAGCTCAGAACCGTGATCGAACGGGCAAGGATCATTGCAATGATTAGTCCTGCAATGGCAACTGGAATGATGATATGAATGTTGCTCCAATTCACACCTGCCACTCCGCCAGCATACCAAAAGCTCATATCTTGAGCGACGTCAAAACGGATGGCAATGGCTGAAGAAATTGAGCTCAAAAGTGCTCCAACCGCTGTACCAGCTAGTGCGAGTTTAACCGGAGTCAGTCCCCCTTTTGACATAGTACCGACACCAAATACAATAGAAGCTCCGAGTGCGGCTCCAATAAATGACCAAAGAATTAATGTGAAAGAAGATTGGCCAGGGAAAAATGCTAATGCAATGGCAATCGCAAATGCGGAGCCATTTGTCACACCCATAATCTCCGGTGACGCCAGCGCATTTCTTGTCATTCCTTGCATTATGGCACCTGATACGGCTAAAAAGGCACCGACGAGCGCGGCTCCAACTGTGCGCGGCAGCCTCAATTCCCGAATGATTTGATGTGAAGTTTCTTGTGGATCAAAATGAAAAACGGCTTCCCATACAGTCTGTAGATGAATGTTTGCCGCTCCTAATGATACTGATAAAAAAAGACCAAATGCTAAAGCGATGATTCCTATGATGATAACAGCTGCTGTTCCAAAAGGCTTCGTGACAATATCGATCGTATCATCGCTGGCTGGCAGCTGTTTATTCGATTGTGAGCCCAAAACCAGTCTCTTCCTTTCCGTTCATGTTTATTCTCTATCAGTGATAATGATTATCAATCTCGAAGTCTAGTATATCACTTTCTTTTCTTTTTGAAATCATTGTTCTGATAAATTTCTTTATTTTCACAAAAAAAATTGTGAGAATTTCACCATTTTTCTTTAGGTCTAAATTAGCCAATGCATTTTTGTTCCTATCATGTTACGATAAAAAATGAAATTGAGAATCATTATCAAGGAAAAATGAATAGGAGAGAACCTTTGTGAAAAAACGAACTGGATTTCTTTTGATTTCTTTATCGATCCTTATGATCTTTACAGCCGCTTGCGGCAGCACTTCAAATAAACAATCTGCAGCGAAACAGAATGACATGATGACATATCAGGATGCCAAAGGTGAAGTGAAGCTTCCGAAAAATCCGAAACGAATAGTTCTTCTTGCAGAAAGCTATTACGGGGACCTCGTCACACTCGGCAAGACGCCAGTTGCTACAACATCACCCATCTTTAAAAACCCTTTTTATAAAGGGAAAACAGATGGAGTGGAAAATCTCGGAAGAACCCCATCGGTCGAAAAGGTAGCCGCTTTAAAGCCAGATATGATTATTGCTTGGGGAGAAGATGAGAAGTTTGATCAATACAAAAAAATCGCCCCAACTGTAGCGGTAAAATACAATCAATATTCTTTCAAAGACCAGCTAAAAGAATTCGGTAAAATGACAGGTACACCAAAAAAAGCAACAGAATGGATCACAAAATGGGATACCAAAATTGCTGAGGTGAAACCAAAGGTAACCAAAGCTGTCGGCAGCAAAACAGTCTCGATCGTATCGCCATTTGATAAAGGCATTTATATCTTCGGAAACACCTTTGCCCGCGGGGGCGAAATCATTTATGACGAGCTGAAATTAAAAGCACCGAAGGCTGTCAAAAAAGAAGCGATCGACAGCGGTGTTGGCTATGCGAATATTTCTCTTGAGAAGTTGCCAGAATTCGCAGGCGACTATATTTTCACAGGTCCATGGAGCGGCTCAAAAAGTAAAGGTGACCAAGTGTATCAAAGCAGCATTTGGACATCACTTCCTGCCGTCAAAAATAAACATGTATTCGAAATAGATCCAGTCGGTTTCTTCTTTAATGACCCAGTGTCACTAGAAGGTCAGCTAGAGTTTATTGTGGATCGATTGACATCTGCATCATAAAAAAACGTTTCTCCAGAGATGGAGAAACGTCTTCCTTATACCGTTCCTTTGGCAAATCCTTTTGACATGAATGGATAAAGCAAAATACCTACTAAGAATAGACCGATTCCAAGACCAAAGGTTTTCAAGTCGGCTGTTCCTGAAATAATGACCCAAGCTGAATACCCCATGGCAACAAGTGCAATGATGCCGTCTCTCGTTCGATTTCCTTTTTGAAGCTCATACGTGTCACCTTGCATAATGACCTTAAAGCTGTAGATGGAAGACACAATATACGGAATAAGATACGCAAGTGTCGCTGATGTAGTTAAAAAGGTAAAAGCTTCATTAATCGTACGTGACATCACAGAGAAGATAAACAGCTGTGACATAATATTTGTAACAGTCAAAGCGAAAGCAGGGCTTCCTTTTTTGTTTGTTTTTGCAAATACTGCCGGAAAATCACCAGCCTTTGCTGCTTGATACGGCACTTCTGAACCAAGTAAAATCCAGCCAAGCATCGAACCAAACAAGCAAATAATCGCCAGCAGAGCCATGACAATTCCACCAGCTGGCCCAATAATAAGCTGAAGCACGTCTACAAATGGTTTGTCAGAGCCTTGCAATTGATCGTGCGGCAGAACGCCCATCGTAATCAATGTGATAATCATGTAGATCGAAAGTGCGATTAAAAGACCTGTAATGGTCGCACGTTTCACATCACGCTGTGAGGATGCTCTTCCTGATAAAATGACAGCTGATTCAATTCCAATAAATGCCCATAGTGTGGAAATAGCCGCATGATGAATTTGACCTCCAAGGCCAAGCACTCCTTCGCTGCCTGTTTCAACCGGGAAGTAGTAATGTTCAAATAATGCCGTTTGAAATGCAAATAATCCCGCAACAATAAAAAGGACGAATCCAAGCACCTTTGAAAAGGTCGTAATAAAATTCAATTTACTTGCAGCACTTAAGCTTGTAATTAAAATGGTATGTGTTCCCCATAGAAGAAGGGTACATACGATAAACGTCATGAGCTGACCAAGCGTGACCGCTTCTTTTCCAAAGGTAAAAACTTCAGTCTTCACTGTGAGAACCGGGAAAAAAGTCGTTAAATAACCAGCAAGACTTGTAATAATTGCGACATTACTAATCCAACTTGCCACCCAATATCCCCACACCATTGTAAATCCAGCTGCTTTCCCTTTTTTCGGATCTTTAAAAAGCGCCCTTGCATAACTTTGTGGTCCAGCTGTCAGCTGCGGCTTATGAATGGACAAATGCCCAAATACAAGCGCAATCATCAGCACACCGCCGCCTGTGACAATCCATGCCATCGTCACACCTAAAGGACTTGCGTGCTGGGCAAGCGTACTTGGCAGCATAAAGATGCCTGAACCTACCATATTTCCGACGACAAAAGCCGTCAATAACCAAAAACCCCATTTTTTTGTCTGTTCCATTTCCGTACCTCCGTTTTATTCACTTTGGACCAGACCCGGCAGTATCTTCATTGATATATTTGTGAAGCAATGACTTGCATTCTTTATGTTCATAATGGATTACTTTTTAACAGCATACCCTTATTTTTGTGACTCAGAACATAAAAAAAAGCCTGAACAAAAGTCCATGCTTTTCAAAACATACACCTTGATCTCCGGATAGCCCTCCACGCTTCAAAGACGTGGCAGTCCTGCATTTATTCAATGCAGACCCAGCATAAAGAAAGTTGGAGCTCTCTCTACACTTCGGCGCTGATGCCTTTTTTCTCATGATCTACGATTCCATCTCTCCTATGAGTGACTCATCATCCGCGCAACCTCTACCTCACTGAGACATAGCGTGAGGATTTCTATTCATTTTTACTACACGAAGGTTATCAAACATTCTCACATCTGTCAAAGGGAAAAACATAGAAAAAAGGCAGAGAACTGTTTCTCTGCCCTATACCTTGCTTATTGATCGTTGTTTTTCTTCTTTTGTACAGCTTCCTGAAGCGGATCGCCTGCTAGCTCTTTACTTGCTTCCTCTAACAGCTGATCTACCTGCTGATGGTTTTTCTCACTTTTCGCTTTTTTATCCTTTTGGAAAAATGACATCGCTGTTTCCTCCCTTTTCATATAATGCGGTTGCCTGTTTAATTTGTGCTACAGCGCTCAGCATTATACAAGGGAAGAGGCTCAATCATCATGAAAGGTCTGCCTCATTTTTTGCAAGTACGACAGAAAGGTTTTTAAATCATCCTTTGTGAAGTCTGACATCATATGCTGAATCACCTTTCCGAAAAGACGAGTATGCTTTTCATAAATGGCCATCCCTTTTTCCGTGACTTCTAAACGGACAAGTGACGAATCGTCCTTGTCCCGTTCTCTTTGAATATAACCCTGCTCACATAATTTATTGAGTGCAATAGAGGCTGCACCAGGGTTTAAAGAGAGTCTTTGCTTCAGCTCTTCGGCATGTGATACTTTGCCTTGTATCAAAATAGAAAGAGCATATATCTGTGGGGGCGTGATGTCTTTCTCTAACTCAAGTAACTTGCGGTTTAATTTACGGCTGACTTCATAATGTACAAGAACAATTTCTTTTAAAATGTCTGCATTACCCATCCGAATCGCATCCTTATCGTTAGTATCAACATGACTTCCCCCTTATTATAGAATGTTTTTCCATTCAGCCAACCCTTTTGGCCTCTTTTTCTTTAGAAATAAGCCTTGCTGAATGAATCCACCCTTGATATAGTGAGTACTTGAACTAAAGATAGAACAGGAGTACGCATCATGACAGGAAAAACACACATCATGGGCGGAATTGCCGCCTCCACAGCCGTTGCCTACTATTATGGATTCGACCCAGTGACGATGGCTGCTGCTGGATCAGCAGGTGCTCTGATCCCTGATCTTTGCCATACAAAAAGTAAAATCGGCAGAAAATTCCCGCTGCTCTCGACACTGATCAGCAGTGTGTTCGGTCATCGCACGTTTACACACAGTTTATTATTTTTGCTGATCATTTATTTTCTAGCAACAACATACATTCCAAATGACAGCCTAAGTATCGGTTTACTAGTCGGGATGGCAAGCCATCTCATTCTGGATGCAGGAACAGTGAATGGGATTAAATTTTTATTTCCGGCTTCCATTAAAGTGCGTCTTCCCTTCTATGTCAAAACAGGCAGCACAGGAGAACAGGTCGTACTAGCTGCTCTCACCGTCGTTACCTGCTATTACATCGCTGTCCTCTGCGGCATCTCCATCCCATTCTAATGAATCAGAAAGAGAGTTTTCCGAAAAACACAGGATATGAATTGATCATTCCTCATTTTTTTAGTAGGTTTAAGATAAGTGTTTTTGCCTTGCAGCTGAATACAGAATGGTGAGGAGCTACATAAATGAAAGCGTTTTTCAAAAATCACTGGTTTTTAGTGTACTCCATCCTCTTCATGTGGATGAAAACATACATCATTTATCAATTCGGATTTCACATACGAACGGCCAATCTGTTTCATGAATGGCTGCTTTTGATCAATCCACTTAGCTTTTTGCTTCCTTTGTTTGGGATTGCTCTTTTTTTAAATGAAACGAAGCAAAAGGTATTTTTATTAACCGCAAATTTGATTTTGACAGCGATTCTCATATCGAATACGATCTTTTATGGATTTTATATTGATTTCATTACAATCCCTGTCTTATTCCAAGCGAAAAACATGGGAGATATGGGCAGCAGTATGACAGAATTATTTCACCCACTGTTTTTACTGATGCTCATTGATTTCGTGGTGCTGGCGTGGCTGTTAAAGCGCAAGCCTTTAGCGCCAAAAGCCTCCTTTAAAACGATCAAAACATATTATGCGGTGTGCTGTAGCTTTCTATTGTTTCATGTCAGTTCAGCCATGATGGATCACCCTCGCTTTCTGACAAGCTCTTATGATCGAGAAGTGATTGTACGAAACCTTGGGCTGTTCCAGTTCCACCTGTATGACGGGGCTGCCCAAACAGCGCGTATTGGACAAAAAGCCTTTGCAGATGAAGATACACTTTCAACCGTAGCAAACTACACAAAGGCTGATTACAGTGCACCAAACGAAGAGTACTTTGGACTTGCTAAAGGGAAGAACGTTGTGTTCATTTCACTCGAATCAACACAGCAATTTGTCGTTGATCAAAAGGTGAATGGACAATACATCACCCCCTTTTTAAATCAACTCGCTAAAAAGAGTTTTTATTTTGATGAATTTTATCAGCAGACTGAGCAAGGAAAGACGTCGGATTCAGAGTTTATTGTCGCAAATTCCCTCTACCCATCTAGCAGCGGTGCTGTCTTTTTCACAGCGAGTGACAACGAATATGACACGTTATACAAGCAGTTGAAAAAAGAAAACTATCAATCCGTCCAATTTCATGCGAATAATAAAACGTTTTGGAATCGTGATGTGATGTATGAATCGTTTGGGATTGACCGCTTTTATGATGTCGATTCGTATCAGGTCAATGAACAGAATTCAACTGGCTGGGGCTTAAAGGATATTGACTTCTTTGACCAATCCATTGATTATTTAAAAAAGTTGAAGGCGCCTTATTACAGCACGTTTATTACCTTGACCAATCACTTTCCATTTGAAATCGATCCAAAGGATCAATTGATTGATGAATATGATTCGTCCAGCGCCATTTTAAACCGCTATGTGACGACCGTCCGCTATCAGGATGAAGCCATTAAGACATTTTTTGACCGCATGAAAGAAGAAGGACTGTATGACAATACGATGTTTGTCCTCATGGGGGATCACTATGGTATCTCCGAGGCACACCATCAGGCAATGGCAGAGCTGCTCAAAAAAGATGAAATCACACCGTTTGATGCTGTGAAATTGCAGCGGGTGCCCTTTTTAATTTACATTCCGGGGGTCACAGATCAAGCACCGCAGACAATTTCTGAAACAGCTGGGCAAATCGACGTGAAGCCGACACTCCTGCACTTACTCGGTATTGAAACGAAGGATGCCATTCAATTTGGCAATGACTTATTTTCAAACGAACGGACACCTTTTGCTGTTTTGAGAAACGGGAACTTTATTACAGATGATTATCTCTATACAAAGAACACCTGCTATGATCAAAAAACAAAAGAACCTGTTGAACAGGATGAGGTGTGTCAGCCTTATATCGAAAAAGCCAATAAAGAACTTTCCTTATCAGACAAAGTGATCAATGGGAATTTGCTGCGTTTTTATCAGCATTAAAAAGTCGCCATCTGGCGGCTTTTTCTTTTCTCTTTTTACTGAAAGCCTATGAATGGTCAAATAAGTTTGCTTATAATAAAGAATACATATGATATTGAATAATAAGAGGTGTGAACATGAAGTATGCGTTCTTCCCCTTCATCGCCATCTGCTTGCTCCTGAGCGGGTGTCAAACAGAGATGAAGTCATCGGATACAAGCAAAAAAACAGAACTTGTCATTTCAGCAGCGGCAAGTCTTCAGGATGCACTAAAGGAAATTGAATCCGCCTTTAATGATGAGCATCCGAATGTGACATTAACAAATAATTTCGGGTCATCCGGCGCATTGAAGCAGCAAATCGCGCAAGGGGCAAAAGCGGATCTCTTTTTCTCAGCAGCTGAAGCGCCCTTTGATGAGCTTGTGCAATCTGGAGATATCGATCAACATTTTATCAAGGATGCCATCCAAAATGAGCTTGTACTCATTGTGCCAAATGATCATTCTTCCTCTATTAAAAGCTTTCAAGACGCCCAGCACATAAAAGGGAAGATTGCTCTTGGCACACCAGAATCCGTTCCTGCTGGTACATACGGCAAAGAGATTTTCATAAAGCTGAACATCTGGAATCAAGTGAAAAAGAACGCTGTATACGGCAAGGATGTGCGGCAAGTTTTAAGCTACGTAGAAACAGGAAATGTGGAAGCTGGTGTTGTGTATAAGACAGACGCCCTCGTTTCCAAAAAAGTAAAGATTGCAGCTGAAGCCAATCAGGACATGCATTCCCCAATCATTTACCCAGTAGGAATCGTCAAAGGGACAGAACATGTAGAGGAAGCCAAGTCCTTTTTTCAATTTCTTCAATCAGAAACAGCCAAATCAATTTTTAAGAAGTACGGCTTTCAAGTGAATTAATGCCTATGATGACTGAAGAATTTCTATCTCCCATTTGGCTGTCCGTGCAAGTTGCCGTTGTAAGCGGGCTGCTTGCCACTGTTTTTGGCACAACGATTGGCTTTTGGATGGCACGAAGCTCGTTTAAAGGAAAAATGATTGTGGAAACGCTGTTGATGCTTCCGCTTGTCCTCCCACCAACGGTTGTAGGTTTTTTATTGCTCGTCATATTCGGAAGGCATAGCATGATCGGGGGCGCGATTGAATGGATCTTTCACCAGCCGGTCATTTTCACATGGTGGGCGGCAGTTATTGCATCAACGGTTGTGGCATTCCCGCTTATGTATCAATCTGCAAAGGCTGGATTTTCTACGATTGAGTCAGACATTGAAGGGGCTGCAAAAGTAGATGGTGCTCATTCATTCCAAGTCTTTGCCTATATTACAGTACCACTTGCCCTGCCTTCCCTCTTATCAGGCAGCATCCTCAGCTTTGCCAGAGCCCTTGGAGAATTTGGGGCGACCTTAATGTTTGCCGGCAACATCCCAGGAAAAACGCAAACACTCCCAACCGCTATCTATGTGGCAATTGATTCTGGACGAATGGAGCTTGCTTGGGCTTGGACGATTTGTATTGTGATTCTATCTTTTATCATGCTGTTGGCTGTGCGCCGAAGCAGTACGTAAAAAATCCCCTTTCTCACATGAGAAAGAGGATTTTTTTATTTATTCAAACCCAACCGTCATCGTCTCTGGATTCGAGCCGACGCGTTCGTTATTATTTAATGCATCGATTTTTTCCATGTCTTCTTTAGAAAGCTCGAAGTCAAAGATGTCTGCATTTTGTTTAATACGTTCTTCATTGATTGATTTAGGAATTGTCACGACACCGCTTTGCAGATCCCAGCGCAAGATGACTTGAGCAACAGATTTGTTGTAGCGTGCAGCAATGTCTTTCAAAACGTCATGATCTAATAGCTTCCCTTGCATCAGCGGAGACCACGCCTCAATTTGAATGCCTTTTTCCTTTGCATATTGACGCAGTTCAACAAGTGTCAGTTTCGGGTGAAACTCCACTTGGTTCACAGCTGGAACAACCTCAGCATCTTTTAACAGCTCTTCTAAATGCTGAATATAGAAGTTGCTGACTCCAATGGCTCTGACTTTCCCATCTTTATAAAGCTTCTCAAGTGCGTGCCATGTCTCTTTAAATGTATCTGCATTTGGTCCAGGCCAATGAATCAAATAGAGGTCTAAGTAATCAAGACCTAATCGGTTTAAGCTTGCGTCAAACGCCTCAAGCGCTTTATCATAGCCTTGATCTGTGTTCCATACTTTAGACGTAATAAATAAATCTTCTCGTTTCACACCAGATTCTTTAATCGCTTTTCCTACGCCTGTCTCATTTTTATAAACAGCTGCCGTATCAATGCTGCGATATCCGTTCCGTATGGCTGCTTTTACGGCATCTACCACTTGATTGCCGTCCTCCACTTTGAATACACCTAAACCAAACCAAGGCATTTCCACTCCGTTATTCAGTGTTACGGTATCATTCAAGCTTTTGACCATTTTAACAACCACCTTTTTTATAGATTCCATCTCTTTCATTATCTCATGTTGCGCTTCAAAACTCTATTATCAGCGTTTCTCTTCGCTTCGATGGCTAAGAGCAGCGCACCAGTCATGCCAGCCTTGTCCTCAAGTCCAGGGGAGACAATGTATGTATCAAGCGGCGGCAGGTCCACATAATCATTGACATAAGCAGCTAGCTTCTCTCGAATGAGTGGGAATAGCTGCTTTTGCTTCATGACGCCTCCGCCCATGATGATGCGCTCTGGGCTTAAAATGAGCGAGTACTGCATAAGCGCCTGTGCTAAATAGTCCGCTTCAAGTGCCCAAACCGCTTCATCCTGCGTCAGCTCTTTGGCAGGTTTCCCCCACCTTTTCTCAATCGCTGGTCCAGCTGCCAGTCCTTCTAAGCAATTTCCATGTGACGGGCAGACACCTGCAAATGAGTCAGATTCATGCTGCCTGACAAGGATATGCCCCATCTCAGGATGTGAATGACCGTGTAGAAGCTCATTTTTCACAACAGCCCCCGCACCAATGCCTGTACCGACCGTGATATACAAACAGCTGCTTAGCCCTTTGGCTGCCCCTTTTGTTAATTCACCTAGTGCTGCGGCATTGACATCGGTTGTAAAAGATACGGGGACACCTAATTGCTTCTCAAGCTCAGGAATGAACGGGTATTGCTTCCACTCCACTTTCGGTGTGTTCATGATATAACCGTATGAAGGATCGTCCTGTTGTACACAAATGGGTCCAAAGGAGCCAACCCCTAATGCTACAATGTCATGCTGCTTGAAAAATGGAATGAGCTTTTGTATTGTTTGATCCGGGTGCTCTGTCGGAATCGTCATTTCCTCTAAGATGTCTCCATGCTCATTACCGATTGCACAACAAAATTTTGTACCCCCAGCTTCAATTGCTCCATAATAAGCCATCATTGATCTCCCCCTGCTCGTTCTCTTTCTTCATCATAAAACATGGGGGAGAAGATGACAACATCACGTATTAGTGAGCAGAACAGCTTCCATGTCATTGATATACTCTCTTAAATGATGGGCAATATCACGGTTGATCTCACCATCTTCATATAAGGTTTGTATTTCATTTCGAATCGTCTGTACAGCTTGGAAGTTTAGCTCTTTTTTCTTTCGGTCAAATGAACGGTCTTTTTGCTGGAAGAAGCTTGGACCGTGTTCACAGCGGTAAATCACTTGGTTGTAAAAACCAATAACTTGGTGGCACGTTTGCTGGTTTTCATCTGTCATATGCTGTTTGATCGAGTCTACCGCAGCTTCAGCCGTTTTCTTACGGATTTGTTTATACGAGTCCTCTTTTTCTAAAATACCGTTTGAAATGTGCTGATTCGGCCGCCATAATTGCAGCCATTGAAGCAAGCGGAGAAACTTCACCTTTGAAAAACGAATTTTGAATGAGTTTGAGTACAGCATTTCCAGCTCATGAAATCTCTCTTGCAGCTCATAAGCTTCTTCCTTGTCAATTTTCTCATCATCAATTAATTGTTGAAGTTTCATCTGTTCTGCTTTGATACCATGCAGTCTGATTTTTTTCTCTTGTCTTCTCATCCCGAATTGGTATGGTTCACGCTGGATATTTCTCAGCTTCATTCGGTAATCATTGATGAGTGCAAGGGATACTTCCCTGTTGTCCTCATTCATCCCTTCTTTTAACGTTTTAATAGCACTTCTGAGCAGCTTCCGTTTTGCATGCTGAATCTTTGTATCCAAGTCCACGTCGACCTGCTTGTCTTTTTTCTCAGATAAAAGAGGCAGTAACACACTAGCTAAAATGAGTGTACATAAGATCACGCCTGCTGCGAGGAAAATAATCAAGTGCCGCTCTGGAAATGGTGATCCGTCCGCAAGCGTAAATGGGATAGAGAAGGCACCGGCTAATGTCACAGCCCCGCGGACACCAGAGAATGTCATCAGCATCGAGGCGCGAAACTTCGGCTTTTTCACATTTTGCTTTTTTGTTGCACTCCATTTTCCTGCCCAGAACAACCATACCCATAAGAACCGCAGCACCATGAGACATAGTGTAATAATTAAGATGTAGCCAATCACCTGCATATTGTTAAAGGATTCATCTTGGAAAATGACTGTAGAAACATCCGGAATCTGCAATCCAAGTAAGACGAAAACAAGTCCGTTTAAAATAAATAAAATAATATTCCATGTGTTTGATGAAGCAATTTGCAGTTTGGCTAAATTCGCTTCCATTCGATCTTGCTCAATGGCATGCGTCACACCACCGGCCACAACGGCTAAAATTCCGGATACACCAATTTCTTCTGCTGCTAAATAAATCACAAATGGTGTAAGGATTTGCAGGATGATATGCATCGTGACATCGTCCATTCCTAAACGGCGGAGAAAATAGCGAAAACGAATGATAAAGAAGGATAGAATAAATCCAGTTAATAAACCACCTGCGGCAATGAGGACAAAGCTAAAGGATGCCTGAGCAATTGAAAAGGCTCCCGTCACTGTTGCGGCAATGGCAAATTTAAAGGCGACAAGTCCTGATGCATCGTTCATCAGCCTTCGCCTTCCAGCAGTCTCATGATGCCCTTTGGCATATTCACACGGCTGGATAAAGCACTTACTGCCACCACATCTGTCGGTGATAAAATCGCTGCAAGCGCAAATGCGGCTGGAAGCGGTATGCTTGGAATCATCCAATGAATGGTATATCCCGCTACAACGACAGTCGCAAAGACTAAACCGAGCGCTAAAAGAAGAATAGGTGCTCTTAATTTCCATAGCTCGTCCCTTGGGGTACGCTTCCCGTCATTAAATAACAGCGGCGCAATAAATAGAACGAAGAAGAGTTCAGGATTTAAAGAAATATGTAAACCTGAAGGAAAAGCTGCCACCAATATTCCTAAGCCCACTTGAATTAACGGAACAGGAATAAAGGGGACAAAACGATTGATAATATTAGATGCTGCAATGAGTGCCAGTAGTACGAGCACTGCCAAAAAAATCTCCACTAGTACATGTCCCTCCTATGTATATTTTTCGTCAAGTTTTGCTTACATGCAAAGATGTGTTCATTTCATCCATCCGTCCGATCAGAAGTGCTTCTTTAGTATTCCGCAAAAAGTGAAACCAACACATAACAATCCATCTAGGCAAAAAAAGGCTGAATCCAGATATTCAGCCTGCTGACAAAATTTTCATCATATGTATTGTTCAAATGATGAACAATAGACCTTTTTTTATTTTACACGAAAACTCCAACATCTGCTGACATTGAGCTCTTAATAAACAAAAAAAAAGAGCGGAATCGCCCTTTTTTCGTTTCACCCTTTATTTAAAAAATAAGACCTGGCGGGAAGACGCCATTTGAATAAGTAGGAACAAACCCTGCATACGACGAGGATGACAAACAGCATATATAAAGCAAGCTCGCCTTGCGCTAAGCCGAGTCCGACGAATAAGCCGCCAAGGGCTGCCCATACGGCGTAAATTTCTGCTTTTAGCACAAGCGGCTTTCGTCCTGCTAATAAATCACGTACAATTCCGCCGCCGCTTCCAGTCAAAATGGCTGCCACAATGACCGCACTGAGCGGGAGTTCTCTTTGCACAGCAAATAGTGCGCCTTGAATCGCAAACGCTGCTAAACCGATCGCATCCGAGAAATTTCCCCATGTGCTCCAGTGCTTAAGCAAAAGCTTTGGAAAAAGAAACACAATCGTAATAGATACAAGGGCAATGGTAAACATTTTGCCCTGTGACCATAAAGCAGACACCGGAAGACCAATTAATAGATTCCGAATCGCTCCACCGCCAAATGCTGTCACAATCCCTAAAATGTACACACCAAGAATATCGTACTCTTCCTCCATTGCCACAATCGCACCACTAATGGCGAATGCGACAATGCCAATGATACTTAAGACTTCCCATGCCATTTTCCGCTTATCTCCTTACCATTATCTAATCATCTAATACTACTCCCTTAATGTATATCTGACACAGGCGAAAAGCAATACAAATTTTCTTTAAATTTTATCTTTTTGCAAAAATAAAAAATAGCCCGCTTATAAGCAGGCTACAGATTGTTGACAAAGGGCTAAAATGATCTTTATTTTAGCTCTTTGTCTTCTTTTCAGCGTGATAGAAAACCTTTGAAGTCTAGGAAGGACGAGTACTGGAGCGGAGCGAATTTGACATTCGTGAGCACCAGCGCGCAGGACTGACAACGAATGCGAGGGTTTGTCTACACGCTGATAGCCTGCTTATAAGCAGGCTATCTCCTTCAATCTTCTTTTGCATTTAACAGCAGCATACTAATGATGATGAGAATAAATGCAATAAGGGCTAGTAGTGGAATGGTGATAAAACCAAACCAGTTCAAATAATCAACAGAACAAGGAATACCGCTCAGACAAGGGCGAATTGATGCAAAGCCAGGTATTTTTTGTTCCATATAATGATAAATAGAAAAACAAGCGCCAATCATAGCCAAAGGCAGAACGTAATATTTCACTTTCACATCGCCTCTGAATGTCGCAATTCCAAGTAAAAGCACAAGCGGGTACATGAAAATGCGCTGAAACCAGCACATATCACATGGGATAAACTTTTTTACTTCACTTAAATACAGGCTGCTCATCGTCGCAACGATAGAGACGATCCAAGCACTGTATAAGTAAACAAGCTTATTCTTCATGATTTTTTCCCTTTGAGCTCTTGATCAATTAATTCTTTGATTTCATCATAGTCATAAAAGTTTTGGACTTGTTTATTGTTAATGAAAAGAGTTGGTGTTGCATTCACTTTATATTGGTTCACAAGCTGATCGTCTGTGTTCAGCTGCGGCTGATATGTTTTCTTTGATAGGTTATCTTTAAGCTTGTCCGTATCTATTTTTGTTGTCTTTTTCGCTAGCTCCGTCAGCTTAGCAGGCGTAACCCATTCTGCTTCACTATCTGGCTGTGCTTGATAGACAGCTTCATGAAATGCCCAAAAGTTTTTCGGATCTTCTTTCCACACTTCTTCAGAAGCTAGTGCTGCTAATACAGCGCCATCTCCATGAACAGGAAGTGGTAAGTTAATAAACGAAAATGATACATCGCCTTTATCTATGTAGTCCGCTTTCAGTTTTGGGAAAATGTCTGTTTCAAATGATTTACATGAAGGACATTTATAATCCCCAAACTCGACAATTTGCACGGCTGCGTTTTTATCTCCCATGACAGGCTGTCCTTTAATAGAAGGCTTACTGTCAACCGTTTGTGCTTCTTTGCTGTTGTTGTTCCCAATGACGACGAATAATCCGATGAGAAGAGCTGCGATAATGGTTAAAATAACAGCAAATTTAATGGATGAAGATTGATTATTTTTTTTACTCACATAAGCACCTACCTTATCTTTTTCATTCCTTCAAAAGAAAAAGGATAATAGCTTAGAATAATGCCATTATCCAACTTCTTCTATTTTAACAAGAGGGGATTCATTATGAAAGATGGTATTCATGAATTTTTCCTTACAATTTTATTTCATCACCCTCATGGCATTTAAAACAGCTAGTACGGTCACACCGACATCCGAGAAGACGGCTTCCCACATGGTCGCAATACCAAATGCACCGAGTAATAGGAAAACCCCTTTAACCCCAAGAGCAAATGCGATGTTCTGCCATACAATTCTTCTTGTTCGTTTAGCGACAGCGATGGCTTCTGCAACTTTTGACGGCTGGTCTGTCATAATGACGATATCAGCTGCTTCTACCGCTGCATCTGAACCAAGTCCGCCCATCGCAATACCTATGTCTGCTCTTGCTAATACCGGTGTATCATTAATGCCATCCCCAACAAATAATAATTTTTCTTGAGGCGCTTTTTTCTGATCAATTTCTTCTAATTTTGTTACTTTATCCTGCGGTAATAATTCTGCATGTACTTCATCTATGCCAATTTGCTGGGCGACCGCTGTTCCGACTTGTTTGGCATCACCAGTCAGCATGACAGTTTGAATGCCAGACGCTTTTAGAGCGGAGACAGCTTCAATTGCATCATCCTTTAATTCATCTGCAATCAAGATCGATCCGGCAAACTCACCGTTAATCGCCATGTACACAACCGTTCCGCTTCGTTTTTCTTTTTCATATGAAATGCCTTCTCGTTCCATCAAGCGATGATTTCCCGCCAAGACTTGTGAACCACTGATGGTCGCTTTAATTCCATGTCCTGCAATATCCTCATATGCTTCGATCTGGCTTTCATCAAGCGGAGAACCATATGCCGCTTTAATTGATTCAGCAATCGGATGTGAAGAATGAGCTTCTGCTAAAGCTGCAAAAGAAAGCAGCTCCTCTTCTGACCACTTTTCGCTAGCTGTCACGATATTGGTCACCGTAAAGTTTCCTTTTGTGAGTGTGCCCGTCTTATCAAATACAGCATAGCTCACAGAGTTCAGTGCTTCTAAATAGTTACTGCCTTTTACAAGGATGCCTCGTTTAGAAGCTGCCCCAATTCCCCCGAAGAATCCTAATGGGATGGACACGACAAGCGCACACGGACATGAAATAACAAGGAAAACGAGTGCCCGGTAAACCCAGTCAGACAATTGTGCTGATGGAATGAGAAGCGGCGGCACAAAGGCAAGCAGTAATGCCAATACAACAACAGCCGGTGTGTAGTATTTTGCAAACTTTGTAATAAAGTTTTCTGTCTGCGCTTTTCGGCTGCTCGCATTCTCAACCAAGTCTAAAATTTTCGTCACTGCCGATTCGCTAAGTCCTTTTTGCACTTCAATTTCAAGAATCCCGTTTTGATTCACAAACCCTGCAAGAACTTCCTTCCCTGCTTCTACATCCCGCGGCACAGACTCCCCTGTTAATGCGGAGGTATCCACGAGTGAAAAGCCTTCAATGACGAGGCCATCAAGTGGAATTTTTTCGCCTGGTTTCACGACGATACGGTCACCGACTTTTACTTCTTCCGGCTTCACTTTTTTCGTTTCATTTCCTACTTTGAGATTCGCATATTCAGGGCGAATATTCATTAATTCACTAATGGATCGTCTTGAACGATTCACTGCTGCCCCTTGGAACAGCTCTCCAATTTGGTAAAACAGCATCACTGCCAGTGCCTCTGGATATTGCTGAATCACAAAAGCGCCAGCTGTTGCAATGGTCATTAAGAAGTTCTCATCAAATACTTGGCCGCGCACGATATTTTTCAGCGCTTTAAAAACAACATCACCGCCGACTAGTAAATAGGCTGCGAAAAACGTGATGAATTTTAGTAAGCCATCTTCTGGTATGAAATAAGCCGCTGTTCCAATGACTGCACCGCCAATTAATTTCAGCACAATCGCTTTTAAATTCTTTGTCCCATGATCATGATCGTGATGATGGCCTTCTTCTTTTGGTGATACACTCACATGAGGTTCGATGGACTGAACCGTTTTTTCAATACGCTTTGACATCGTTTCTTGCTTATCTGCATGTGTGACAGTCAATGTCCCTGTCGCAAAATTAACGGAACAAGCTTCAACGCCATCCATTTTGCTGACACCTGTTTCAATTTTACGTGCACAGTTTCCACAATCAAGACCGTTTAATACGTATTCATCCTTCATTTTTTTCATGTTCTCACCTTTTTTCTATATGATAAGTAACGTTCCCTGGATCGATTAAACCTATTAAAAATCAAAAACTTTATATATGAGCATATATTCATATATTGGATTACCTTTATTATATGAGGAGTTCTTGTCTTCTGTCAATCATTTATGAAGAAATAATTGGTTTTTTTGTGTCCGATTCTGTCATACGGATTTTCAATAAATCAAGCTCATGTCCCCTGCTCCCCGCATAACATAAAAACGATCGTTTTCAGTTTTTCTCTTTACAAAAGAAGGACAGACGCTTAGAATAAAATAAAAGTTTCCCTAAGGAAACAAATTAGCATTAGAGAATCATTTCATCCTTTAGTCAAAATTATTTATTTTATGCATATATCTTTAGGAAGTGCAATCATGATTGAAAGGGGCCGCAAGAGATGTCAAATGCTTTAACAATCGACCGTCTTCATGTCTCATATCACGGACAAGATGCATTAGAGAACGTCTCTCTTTCCATACAGGAAGGGACAATGACAGGAATCATCGGTCCAAATGGTGCTGGTAAATCGACGTTACTCAAGGCATGTTTGGATTTAATTGAAAAAGATCAAGGGGATATTCGTTTTTTTGAACAGCCCTTTAAACAAGTGAGAAAACAGATCGCCTATGTACCGCAGAGAAATGATTTAGATTGGACGTTTCCCATTCATGTACTGGATACCGTACTACTTGGAACATATCCGAAGCTCGGACTAATGAAACGTCCAAAAAAAGAAGACCGGGCATATGCGTATCACTGTTTAGAAAAAGTCGGAATGCAAGACTTTGCCAAAAGACAAATCGGTGAGTTATCCGGCGGGCAGCAGCAGCGTGTCTTCCTTGCAAGGGCTCTTGCTCAAAACGCACAGCTCTTCTGTTTGGATGAACCGTTTGTCGGGATTGATATGGCAAGTGAAGAAACGATGGTGCGCATTTTGAAGGAATTACGAGATGAAGGAAAAACCATTTTGGTTGTCCATCACGATTTGAGTAAGGCAGATGATTATTTCAGCCATCTTGTTCTGTTAAATAAAAAACTCATCAAAGCAGGGTCTGTACACGACATCCTTCGCCCAGAGATCATGCTGGAAGCATATGAAACACAGCTGCCATTCTTAAAATCAGCAGGAGGAGACGTGTAATGGAATTTTTAACCGGACTCTTTGAATATGCTTTTTTACAAAAAGCGCTATTTACATCCGTTATGGTAGGCATCATTTGCGGCGTTATCGGCTGCTTTATCATTTTACGCGGCATGGCCTTGATGGGAGACGCCATTTCACACGCCGTACTGCCAGGTGTCGCCATTTCTTATATGCTTGGAATTAACTTTTTTCTTCGTGGCTGTCGTTTACTGGCGTGTTAACAGCGATTGGAATCGGTTACGTGAGTCAAAACAGCCGCATAAAAAATGATTCAGCCATCGGCATTGTCTTTACAGCCTTTTTCTCAATCGGGATTATTTTGATCACATTTTTGAAAAGTTCGAGTGATCTATATCATATTCTATTTGGAAACGTACTAGCTGTTCGATCAGCTGATATGTGGATTACACTTGGCATCGGCATTTTTATTTTGCTAGCCGTCATCGTTTTCTACAAGGAACTGCTCATTAGTTCATTTGATCCGGTGATTTCTTCGGTTTACGGTTTGCCGAATCGTATGATTCATTATTTTCTCATGACCTTATTGACCCTTGTAACCGTTGCATCACTGCAAACCGTTGGGATTATTCTTGTCGTTGCCATGCTGATCACGCCGGCAGCCACCGCTTATCTCTTGACAGACCGGCTCTGGATCATGATTTATTTATCTGCTTTTTTCGGTGCTGTATCTGCTGTCGTAGGCCTAGGGCTTAGCTTTACGTATAACTTATCGTCTGGTGCTTCCATCGTGCTGGTCGCCACCATTTTATTCGGCAGTGCCTTTATCTTTTCACCAAAGCAAGGCATTCTATGGAGATCATTAAAATCTAAACGAAAACGAACGCACTTAAAAAAGGAAGCGTCTATGTAAAAGGAGGACATATATGAAGAAGGTATTTGCAATCCGTTTGACCGCAGTATTCATTGCCCTTATGATCATCGCAGGCTGTTCGACCCAGCAAAGTAATTCCGGTAAAGATGACGGCACATTAAAAGTTGTCACGACCTACTCCATTCTTTATGACATTGTGAAGGAAGTAGGCGGGCAGCATGTCTCTATTCACAGCATTGTTCCCATTGGTACAGACCCACACGAATTTGACCCACTGCCAAAGGATGTTCAATATACGACGGATGCAGACCTTGTTCTATATAATGGCTTGAACCTTGAAACAGGAAACGGCTGGTTTCAAAAGCTGCTTGAATCGAGCGGCAAGGACGGGGATGATGCACCTGTAGCCGAGCTGAGTAAAGGCGTCAAAGTGAAGCATTTGTCTTCAAAAGGGCTCGAAAGCCAGCAGGACCCCCACGCATGGCTGAATGTTGAAAATGGGATCCTTTATGCCCAAAATGCCCGAGATGCCCTCATTCAAGCGGACCCTGAGCATAAAGAGGATTACGAAAAAAATGCAGAAGCCTATATTAAAAAGCTTCAAGCGCTTCACGATGAAGCAAAAGACAAGTTTGATCAGCTGCCAAAAGACAAAAAGCTCCTAGTCACAAGTGAAGGAGCATTCAAGTATTTTGCAGAGGCGTATGGACTGAAAGCCGGCTACATTTGGGAGATCAACACAGAAAGTGAAGGAACACCAGGACAAATGAAGCGCATCATTCATTTTGTCAAAGATCATCAAGTTCCTGCTCTCTTTCTTGAAACAAGCGTTGATAAACGAAGCCTTGAAAGCCTCTCTGAGGAAACCGGGGTTCCAATCAAAGGGAAAGTCTTCACTGACTCTATTGGAAAAAAAGGTGAAGATGGAGACAGCTACTATAAGATGATGAAATGGAATATTGACACCATTTACAAAGGGTTGTCATCATAAGGAAAGACAGGTGGAGTGAATCCGCCTGTCTTTTTTGTCAGCCTGCTATATTTTCCGGATGTTTTTTCGGCCAAATGACGTAGCTGATGCTAATGACAAAATCAATGGCTAGGATCATTCCCCATGTATTGACAAGCTGCATCAGCGCTTCCGTCCGCTCTGGTGCTTGGATGAGATAGGTCAAACCATATAACAGCCCCGCTCCGATGACATAAGAAATGACATGCCGAGCCCAGCCGACCATTTCATACATAGACCGCTCTTTACCGTACTTTGGTTTTCCCTTTGGCTTAGGGCCACCTGCAAAACGATAAGCAAACTTAGCATCTGCCCATTTCACCATTTGATGTCCAAAGGCCAGACTCACACCAATATAAACAGCCGCAAGCCCGTGGATGACAGTCGCCACAGCCCCCTGTCTTAAATCTATATAAGTAGCCGCAAGAAGGATGAGATCTAAAACCGGCGTACAGACAAGAAAGAAAGCACCCCACTTTTTCTGTTTAAACACATAACGAAGCGTTAAACCCATTAAAATAAACAGCCAAAAACCAATTTCACATGCCACAATCAGTAACCCGACCAATTTCCCCACATCCTTTTTAACACAATTGTATTAAATAAAAAATAACACAGATGTGTTAAAAAAACAACAGCTATGCTAAAATCAATGTATGCCAAAAATCGTTGATCACCATAAACAAAAACAAAAGGTCGCTCAAGCTGCAATGAGAGTGATTAAACAAGAAGGCTTGGAAAGCGCTTCTGTACGAAAAATAGCAGTAGAAGCTGGAATTTCAGCCGGCTCTATGCGTCATTATTTTTCCACACAGCAAGAGTTGTTTCTATTCTCCATGAATTTAATTCAGGAAAGAGTCAAGGAGCGGATTACAGGGCTTCCATTAAACGGTTCAACGGAGGAAAATGTCATCAATTTATTGGAGCAGGTTCTTCCACTTGATGAAGAACGAAAATTTGAAATGGAGGTGTGGCAGGCTTTTTCCGTCAAGGCACTGACTGAACCAGATCTACAGCCGCTCAATGCAAAGATGTATGACGAACTTTTCCAAACCGCCCAATATTGTTTAATGAAATTGAAAGAGGATGGGCTGCTGCTAGATGATATCGATCTTTTATTAGAAACTGAGCGGCTTTATGCGGTCATTAATGGGCTTGCATTGAATGGAATTGTACAGCCTCATCGGTTACCACCTCAGCTCATACGCTCCGTGCTGCAAATGCACCTGCAATCCATCACAAAAAAAGACATGTCTCCCTAATTGGAGAGCATGTCTTTTTTAATCTTCCATAAAAATACGTTTTGCTTCGTAGTAAAGCACCTGCACAAATTTCTTCACATTGATACGGGTGTGTTCTTCTCTTCCGCTCATCTCTTTCGTCAATTCACTCATTTTCTTTCGCACGATGGTGAAATCGAAAAATTTTGATGCGTAATTTTCAAATGTTGGATGGGAAAAATCGGTTAGCCCAAGTGATGCGATATGTTTCAATGATTGGTTGATCGCACGTCTTACCCGCTGCTCGGCTGCCTTTGCTTCTCTTGCGATGTCTGCCGATGTGTAGGCTCACTTAATTTATCCTCCGTAATCCCAGTGAAAATGATCTCTTAAAGAAGGAAAGGAATCATGATGATCAGCATGCAGCGCTAAATACTGGTCTGTAAACAGAATCATATCTAATAAATCTTTAGACCCCTTCTCA
>NZ_LKCP01000037.1:0-1395 GCF_001518755.1 Bacillus sp. AM 13(2015)
CTAACCAGCTGAGCTACAGGCCCATCTTCATTCGAGAGATATGATGTTGTAGGATCTTTTGCAAGTTCCTTCAAAACTAAACAAGACGAAAACGCACGCTGCTCCATATATCCTTAGAAAGGAGGTGATCCAGCCGCACCTTCCGATACGGCTACCTTGTTACGACTTCACCCCAATCATCTGCCCCACCTTCGGCGGCTGGCTCCATAAAGGTTACCTCACCGACTTCGGGTGTTGCAAACTCTCGTGGTGTGACGGGCGGTGTGTACAAGGCCCGGGAACGTATTCACCGCGGCATGCTGATCCGCGATTACTAGCGATTCCAGCTTCACGCAGTCGAGTTGCAGACTGCGATCCGAACTGAGAACAGATTTATGGGATTGGCTAAACCTTGCGGTCTTGCAGCCCTTTGTTCTGTCCATTGTAGCACGTGTGTAGCCCAGGTCATAAGGGGCATGATGATTTGACGTCTCCCCACCTTCCTCCGGTTTGTCACCGGCAGTCACCTTAGAGTGCCCAACTGAATGCTGGCAACTAAGATCAAGGGTTGCGCTCGTTGCGGGACTTAACCCAACATCTCACGACACGAGCTGACGACAACCATGCACCACCTGTCACTCTGTCCCCGAAGGGAAAGCCCTATCTCTAGGGTTGTCAGAGGATGTCAAGACCTGGTAAGGTTCTTCGCGTTGCTTCGAATTAAACCACATGCTCCACCGCTTGTGCGGGCCCCCGTCAATTCCTTTGAGTTTCAGTCTTGCGACCGTACTCCCCAGGCGGAGTGCTTAATGCGTTAGCTGCAGCACTAAGGGGCGGAAACCCCCTAACACTTAGCACTCATCGTTTACGGCGTGGACTACCAGGGTATCTAATCCTGTTCGCTCCCCACGCTTTCGCTCCTCAGCGTCAGTTACAGACCAGAGAGTCGCCTTCGCCACTGGTGTTCCTCCACATCTCTACGCATTTCACCGCTACACGTGGAATTCCACTCTCCTCTTCTGCACTCAAGTTTCCCAGTTTCCAATGACCCTCCCCGGTTGAGCCGGGGGCTTTCACATCAGACTTAAGAAACCGCCTGCGAGCCCTTTACGCCCAATAATTCCGGACAACGCTTGCCACCTACGTATTACCGCGGCTGCTGGCACGTAGTTAGCCGTGGCTTTCTGGTTAGGTACCGTCAAGGTGCGAGCAGTTACTCTCGCACTTGTTCTTCCCTAACAACAGAGCTTTACGATCCGAAAACCTTCATCACTCACGCGGCGTTGCTCCGTCAGACTTTCTCGTTGCGGAAGATTCCCTACTGCTGCCTCCCGTAGGAGTCTGGGCCGTGTCTTCCCAGTGTGGCCGATCACCCTCTCAGGTCGGCTACGCATCGTCGCCTTGGTGAGCCATTAC